>NZ_LT977070.1:1943878-1992633 GCF_900250075.1 Cupriavidus taiwanensis | reverse complement strand
CTTGGGAGTGACGAGCGGTTGCGCTTCGGACATCTGGGTCTCCTTGGTGTGATGCCTGGTGTTGCCTGTCTTGGTCGTGCAAGCGGCCGGGAGGGGATGTCCCCGGCCCGGCCGCGCCTGCGTCTGGTTGCTTACTTGCCCTTGCCTTGCGCGAACAGGGCGTCGAGCTTCTGCTCGAAGTCATGGTAGCCGATGCTCTCGTAGAGCTCGGCACGGGTCTGCATGGTATCGACCACGTTCTTCTGCGTGCCGTCGCGGCGGATCGCCGCGTAGACGTTTTCCGCCGCCTTGTTCATGGCGCGGAAGGCCGACAGCGGGTACAGCACCATCGACACGCCGGCACCGCCCAGTTCTTCGGTGGTGAACAGCGGCGTGGCGCCGAACTCGGTGATGTTGGCCAGTACCGGCACCTTCACCGCGTCGACGAACTTGCGATACATGCCGAGGTCGGTCATGGCTTCCGGGAAGATGGCGTCGGCGCCGGCTTCGGCGCAGGCCACGGCGCGCTCGATGGCGCTGTCCAGGCCTTCCACGGCCAGCGCATCGGTGCGGGCCATGATGACGAAGTTCTCGTCGGTGCGGGCGTCGACGGCGGCCTTGATGCGGTCGACCATTTCGCCCTGGGTGACGATTTCCTTGTTGGGACGGTGGCCGCAGCGCTTGGCGCCGACCTGGTCCTCGATATGCATGGCCGCGGCGCCGAACTTGATCAGCGACTTGGTGGTACGGGCCACGTTGAAGGCCGAGGCGCCGAAGCCGGTGTCGACATCGACCAGCAGCGGCGTGTCGCACACGTCGGTGATGCGGCGGATATCGGTGAGCACGTCGTCCAGGTTCGAGATGCCCAGGTCCGGCAGGCCCAGCGAGCCGGCCGCCACGCCGCCGCCCGACAGGTAGATGGCCCGGTAGCCGGCGCGCTTGGCCAGCAGCGCGTGGTTGGCGTTGATGGCGCCGACCACCTGCAGCGGATGTTCGTCGGCAAGCGCCTGGCGGAAACGGGCGCCAGCGGAGCGCGCGAGGTCGGAAGCGGAGTAGGTCATGGCGTATGCGTTGGTGAACAGGACAAGCCGAATACTGCAAGGGGTGTGCCAGGCTCGGCGAAAGCAGCCGGAAAACCCGGAATCCCTTGCCAGCGCTGGGCTGGCGGGCAGGGCGACAGGCGCCGCCGCGGGTTCCGTGCCGGGTTTTCCGCACATTTGAAATCCACGACCTGTGTTTTTGGAATTCAGAGTTGAAATCCCGGGCATCGTGGCGGACAATGTGACAGCACTGTACGCCTGATCATCCCGCCTTTCATCCCACTTTCCTTCCGC
Organism: Cupriavidus taiwanensis; assembly: GCF_900250075.1. Classification (NCBI taxonomy): domain Bacteria; kingdom Pseudomonadati; phylum Pseudomonadota; class Betaproteobacteria; order Burkholderiales; family Burkholderiaceae; genus Cupriavidus; species Cupriavidus taiwanensis. The sequence continues at coordinate 1,991,320 of NZ_LT977070.1, read as the reverse complement.
ACCGCATCATGGCTCCTCCCGTTTCCGCGCAAGGCCGCCCGCGCATCTGGGCGATCGGCATCAGCCGCCTCGCGCGCGCCTTCGCCGACCTGATCCCGGCCTATGCCGACCGCGCCGAATTCCGCATCGTCGGCAAGGGTTTCGAGGCCGCCGCCAGCGCGGTGTCGCGCGAGGCGCGCGAGGGCCGGCTCGACGTGGTCGTCGCCGGCGGCTCCAACGGCGCCTACCTGCGCCAGCATGTGGACGTGCCGGTGGTGCTGGTCAAGGTCACGGGCTTCGACGTGATGAGCGCACTGGCCACGGCGCGGCGGATCTCGCCACGGGTGGCGCTGGTCACGCACGCGGCAACCTATGCCGAGGTCGATGAATTCGTGCGCGCGTTCTCGCTGTCGGTGCCGGCCTACACCTACCTGACCGAGGACGACGCGGTGGCGCGCGTGAAGGCGCTGAAGCAGGAGGGCATCCAGGTGGTGGTGGGCCCCGGCCTGGTGACCGACCTGGCCGACCGCTATGGCCTGACCGGCGTGTTCCTGTACTCGGGCAACTCGGTGCGCATGGCACTGGAAGACGCGATCGAGGCGGCGCGCCTGCGCCGCATCGAGGCCACCCGCCGCGACTACGTCAACACCATCCTGGCGCACCTGAACGAGGGCGTCGCGGCGGTCGACGCGCAGGGGCGGATCCAGTCGTTCAACCCGGCGATGGAACGCTTCCTCGGCACCTCGGCCGCCGCCGCGGTCGGGCGCAAGCTGCAGACGCTGGCGCCCAGCCTGGCGCTGGAGGGCGTGATGCAGAGCGGCGACAAGGAGCTCGAGGCGATCCACAAGCTCGGCGACAAGATGGTGGTGGTCAACCGCATTCCCATCCTTTCCGAGGCCGGCACCACCGGCGCGGTGCTGACCATCCAGGACGCCAGCGCGATCCAGCGCGTCGACCGCAACCTGCGCTCGCGCAGCCGTGCGCGGCCGGCAGCGGTGCGCTACAGCCTGGACGACCTGGCCGGCACCTCGGCCGCGATGACGGCGCTGCGCGAACTGGCGCGACGCTACGCCGTGGTGGACTCCACCGTGCTGATCGGCGGCGAGAGCGGCACCGGCAAGGAGGTGCTGGCGCAAGGCATGCACGATGCCAGCCCGCGCCGCGCGTTCCCGTTCGTCGCGGTCAACTGCGCCGCCTTCCCCGAGGCGCTGCTGGAAAGCGAGCTGTTCGGCTACGAAGAGGGCGCCTTCACCGGCGCGCGCCGCGGCGGCAAGGCCGGCCTGTTCGAGTCGGCCCACAACGGCACGCTGTTTCTCGACGAGGTCGGCGACATGCCGCCCGCGCTGCAGACGCGCCTGCTGCGCGTGCTGCAGGAAAAGCAGGTGCTGCCGATCGGCGGGCTCGACGCGGTGCCGGTGAACGTGCGCGTGATCGCCGCCACCCATCGCGACCTCGCCGCGATGGTGCGCGACGGCAGCTTCCGGCAAGACCTGTATTACCGCCTTAACATCCTGCGCATTGCCATGCCGCCGCTGCGCGAGCGCGCCGAAGACCTGCCCGAACTGGCCGAACTGCTGTACCGCCGCGCGCAGGACCGGCTGGGCCTGGAGCGCCCGCAGCGCCTGCCTGCCGCGGCGCGCGCGCGGCTGGCGCGCTACCGCTGGCCCGGCAATATCCGCGAACTGGAAAACGTGACCGAGCGCATTGCGGTGCTGGTGGCCGGCCGCCGGCTCGAGGGCGAGGCCCTGCAGCGCGAACTGCAGGCTGCCGCGCCCGAGCTGTTCGGCGAGGCCGCGCTGGCCACGGCGCCCGCGCCCGCAGCCGAAGCCGCAGCGGCGGCGCCGGCCGCGCGGGCGCGCCGCTCGCTGGCGCGCGTCAAGCAATCCAGCGAGGTCGACCATATCCGGCGCGTGCTGGAAGAGTGCGGCGGCGACCGGACCGCCGCCTGCCATATCCTCGGCATCAGCCCGACCACGCTGTGGCGGCGGCTGAAGGCGGCCTAGCCCGGGCGTTATCCCGTTATCCGGCAGGGCTGGCCCGGCGGAACGGAATCGGCTGCAGCCCCTTGCCCTGCAGCCACGCCTCATTGAACAGCCGTCCCATATACAGGTCGCCACGGTCGCACAGCAGCGTGACGATGGTGTGCCCCGGCCCCATCTCGTGCGCCAGCGCCACCGCGGCGCCGACATTGATGCCGGATGAACCGCCCACGAACAGCCCTTCCTCGCGCAGCAGCCGGTAGACCATGTCCACGCAGGTCTGGTCGTCGATGCGCACGGCATCGTCGATGGGGGTGTCCTGCAGGTTGGCGGTGACGCGGCTGGAACCGATGCCTTCGGTGATCGAGCTGCCTTCGGCCTTGACCTCGCGGTGCTTGACGAAATGGTACAGGCCGCTGCCGTGCGGGTCGGCCAGCACGATGCGCACGCCCGGCTTGTGTTCCTTCAGGCAGCGCGCGATGCCCGCGAGCGAGCCGCCGGTGCCGGTGGCGCAGGTGAAGGCGTCGATATGGCCGGTGGTGGCGTGCCAGATCTCCGGGCCGGTGGTCTCGTAGTGGGCCTGGCGGTTGGCGAGGTTGTCGAACTGGTTGGCCCAGATCGCGTTTTCGGTTTCGTCGGCGAGCCGGCCGGCGATCTTCTGGTAGTTGTCGGGATCGGCGTACGGCTTGGCCGGTACCGCGCGCACTTCGGCGCCCAGCATGCGCAGCCGCTCCATCTTTTCCGGCGATTGCGTGTCGGGGATCACCACGATGCAGCGGTAGCCGCGCGCCGCGCACAGGTGCGCCAGGCCGATGCCGGTATTGCCCGCCGTGCCTTCGATCACCGTGCCGCCCGGCTTCAGCAGCCCGCGCCGCTCGGCGTCGCGGATGATGTAGAGCGCCGCGCGGTCCTTGACCGAGCCGCCGGGATTGAGGAATTCCGCCTTGCCGTAGATGTCGCAGCCGGTGTCGGCGCTCAGGCCGGCCAGGCGGATCAGCGGCGTGTGGCCGATGGTGCCGGCAAATCCATCCCTGATCTCCATGGTGCACTCCTGCCGCGCCCGGGGCGGGCGTCACCTTGATTGATAGGTCGGTGCGGCGGGAATGACAAGCGGCGGCAGGCGCGCCGGAGCAACGGAAAGTGACCGGGATAGCGCCTCGCGCTCAGGCCGCGTTGAGCCAGCGGAAGCTGAAATCGCCCTCGACGAAGTCCGCGCGCGCGGCGTGGAAATCGCGCATATAGGGGCGGTTCAGGTGGGATTCGAGCGCGCGCTTGGAGTCCCAGACCATGTAGATGACGAACACCCGCGCGTCCTCGGCATCCTGCCCGACGTGGTAGTCCAGGCAACCGGGCTCGGTCAGCCCGCGCGAGCGCAGCGCAGCGAGCTGGGAGACCAGCGCGTCGCGGCGGTGGGTCTTGGCACGGGCGATGCCGACTAGCGTGTACGTTCCGGACATGGGTGAACGGGGGCGACTGGCTGGCGTCTGTGAGCACTGGGCCAGCCATTGTAGCGGCGGCCATGGCCCGGCCCGGCAATGCCCGACGGCGCCGTCCGGGCATTCGGGCGGCGCTTGACAAGGGTGCGCGGCACGGTTCCTGCCGCCGTGGCCGACGCTCAAGTTATGTCCGCCGCCGCCGATATCCGGTGCGACAACGAGAAAACCATCATCCGAGGGGGCGCATGCTGAGACGCATTGGATCGGAGCAATTGCAGGTCGGGATGTTCGTCGCCAGGCTGGGCGGGCCCTGGATCAACCATCCGTTCTGGCGCGCGCGCTTCCTGGTCGCCAGCGAGGAGCAGGTACGGCAGATCCGGTCGGCGGGCGTGCGCGAAGTGTGGATCGACATCCTGAAGGGCCGCAACGTGCCGGTGCCGGAAGAGGCCGCCAACGCCGCGTCGGGCCTTGCCACGGCCCACCCCGCAACCGGGGCTGAGGGCCCAGCCCACGCGCCGCCACCCACCATGCTCGAAGCCGAGATCGTGCATGCGCGCGAACTGCTGCAGTCCGGCAAGGCCGTGATCGGCTCGATGTTTGCCGACGTGCGCATGGGGCGGGCGCTGGAGGTCAGCGGCGCGCTGCTGCTGGTCGAGGCGGCGTCGCGCTCGCTGTCGCGGCATGGGCAGGCGCTGCTGGCGCTGGCGCGGCTCAAGGCGCGCGGCGACGACAACTACCTGCATGCCTTCGCGGTCTGCGCGCTGATGATCGCGGTCGGCCGCACGCTGGGGCTGCCCGACGACGAGGTGCGCGAGCTGGGCCTGGCCGGCCTGGTGCATGACATCGGCAAGCTGGCCGTGCCCGGCGCCGCCAGCCTCCGCGCCGGCGAGCGCACGCCCGAGCAGGAGGAGGCCTACCGCCGCCATCCCTCCGCCGGCTACCGCATCCTCAACGAAGCCCGGCTCTATTCCAATATCCCGCTCGATGTCTGCGTCCACCACCATGAGCGCGTCGACGGGCGCGGCTTTCCCTACGGCCTGGTCGGGCACGAACTGAGCGTGCACGCCAGGATCGGCGCGATCTGCGATACCTATGACACGCTCACCGCAAGCCACCCCGGGCACCAGCCATGGTCGCCGGCCCGCGCCATGGAATACATGGCGGTGCGCGTCGACACGCTGTTCGACCGGCGCGTATTCAAGGCCTTCTCGCGCACCGTCGGCATCTACCCGCTCGGCACCGTGCTGCGGCTGCGCTCCAACCGGCTGGCGGTGGTATGCGCCCAGCATGACGCCGACCCGCTGCGGCCCAAGGTGATGGCGTTCTATTCGGTGTCGCAGTCGCGGCCGGTGCCGACCGAGCTGATCGACCTGCGACACGGCGACGAGACCGTGGTGGCGTTCGAGAACGCGACGGAGTGGGGCTTTACGGATGAGCAGTTGCTGGAGATGTATGCGCCGGCGGCGTGAGGCCGTCCCGCGATCGTAGAGCGCAATTTATCTGTCACTACTGTTAGCGTTGCCTGACGCGGCTTGACGCCGCTGTGTTGAGGCATTCTCTGTCACTTCGTACGCATGTTGGATGTCCCTCGGTTGTCAGAACGTTAGCGCGCCACTTCCATTGCAAGTCGTCGCTGAGATGCAACCTTCCGATGAAAGATTGCGCCGATGGCAAGTGCTGCCGCGCACAGCGCGATAAATCCGCCTATCCATACGCCGACAGGGCCGAAGCCATCCAGGCGGAATGCCATCCATGCACCCAAGCCAAGTCCGAGACCACAGCGCAAGACCACAGCCACGGCAACTGCCGGCCATGCTATGCGGTAGGAGCGAAGCACCACGCAGAAATAGATCTGTATGGCATCGGCCATCTGGCTGGCAGCTACCCAGAAGAGCATTCTGGACGCCAGGGCAGCCACATCGGCATCGGCCGTGAACAGCGCGGCAATTGCGCTCCGTCCGAGCAGCAGGCCCACCGTTGTTGCTGCCGCTAGAGAGCAGGCCATCAGCAGGCCTGCCCTGAATGTCAAGATCTCCTCAGAAAATGCGCTCGCTCCGGCGGATCTCGCAATCAACGCGCCCGACGCAATGGCGACAGATAGCGGCAACATGAAGACGAGCGTGGCGATGTTGGCCGCGATCTGATGTGCAGCAGACGCATTCGATCCCGCCCTGGCGATCAGGATAGCCATGCCTGAAAACGACACGATTTCAACGAACTGAACCGCAGAGACTGGGATCGTGGCTTGCAGAACGAGCTTTAACGCGGTCAGTGAGATCCGGAGATCCTGGCGGCGACCCAACCCCCTCAGGACGTTGCTGCGTCGCAAGAGATGGCAGCAGATGGCCAGGCTCGCCCACGAGATGATCACGGACGAGGCAGCACAGCCCACCACTCCCAGTCGTTCGCCCGTGTCGTCGATGGTCGCGCTCATCAGGGCGAAATTCAGCGGCACTTTCAATATCAGACCGGCAATATTGATCCACATGAATGCTGCGGGACGTCCAGTTGCCGCTTCCATCGCAAACAGCAGCCGGTAGGCCAGGAGTGCAGGCAAGCCAATGGAGAGTACGCCGAGGAATGAGCCGGTCTTGCCCATGGTCACCGGATCGGTGTCGACCAGCATGGCGAGGCAGGTCATGAGCAGGGGATAGGAAAGCAGGGCGCATCCGATTGAGAGGACCATGCCAGCCGATAGCACGGCGCGCAGTTCGGTAATTGCACCGCTCCCCCAGAGTCGCGCAGCGACAGGTGTGATGCCATTGGCAATCTCAGTCAGGATAACCAGCAAGGCCACGTAAAGGGCACTGCCGATACCGATGGCGGCTAGATCCGAAGTGCCGAAGCGCCCGGCCATGACTGAGTCGATGCTCATCATGCCAATGGCAGTAAGTTGCATTCCGAGCGTAGGCGCAGCCAGCCCGGCGATCCGGCGGGCTTCATGGAACATGTGCACCGACCTGAAGTGCGACAATCGTGGCGTCGTCGGATGCCTTCAATCTCGGCCACGACTGGCAGGCCGGATCGTCGCGCTCGATTTCTCGGACCTTGCGTACGAGTCCCGCCACCCCGATCCTGAATACTTCGTCCAGCGCCTCTTCCAAGGTACAGGCGCAATATTTGTCGACCAGCCTGGCAGCGCCATCGCTCAACAGCATTAGCGATGGCGGTTCAATGGAATGGAAAGATTCGAACGCAAGGGTGGAGGGATCCCAGTTTGGTGCCGCGATGGCATAGCCCCCTGGTTGGTTCATTGTCTTGCGCCTAACCAGCAGGCGTCCCGAGATCTCGGTCAGGACAGCGCTTCGCCGTTGGTCGTCACCATGCGTCTTTGCGAGGCGCGCAGCGAGTGCATCGAATTCCAGGTCAAACCATGGTCCGAGCGTGGATTCCACGATATGAGCCGATGCAGGTCCAGCCCGTAACACGCCGCAGCAATCTCCGAGTTTGGCAAAGGAAACCCGGTGGCCTCCCGAATCCCGTTGCACCTTTGCGAGGATGACCGAGGCAGAGGGAAGAAGGTGCGCATCGGCAGCGCGATCCTTGATCAATTCACGGCAGTCCGCATTCGCAGCGTCGATGGCAGACGCGAGAAGCGCATCCGAATCGTGCGTTGTACCATTGCACACGATCGAGCGATGCAAGTGCCAGTTGATTCGAAGCGCGTACCATGCGGCGTCGGAATGATTGGGCGCCAGCATCAAGGATGGAGAAATTCCTGTAGCGCCGTCGATGACCCAGGCGTGCACAGACGTGTCATCGGCCACATAGCCGCAAATGTCTTCGGACGGTTGGTTGCCGGAAGAATACGATCCGCTTTCGATCCGCTTCAGCATGGGAGTCTGTGCCCTTGCAATATGTCTGAACGGCTATCGCCAGTCGGCTGCGTTAGGTATGAGAATCGATGTGTCGCGTTGCAGCAGCGCTTGCTCCCAGTCAAGGAGCGGCCGGTTCAATGCCTTGCTGCCCAGACCGAAGAAGACAAAATCTGCCGTCCTGGCAGATCCGAACATGATCAGTGGCCCGCGATAGGCGACGAGGTTATCGACGACTCGCCGCATCGAGAGCGGCGCCTGGATCGCGTCGAAAAGCACGCCGCCACCATCTTCGGGCAATTGCCCCTGGCGAAGGACGCCGTGCTGGTGCGTGACAATGTCCAGAGTCGGTTTTCCGTAGGCTACCTGCCGGAATGCTGCCTTCACGGCCCTGTATCTGTCAGGGTAAAGATGGGCGGAATCGCTGCTGATCATCCTTGTGGAGTGCGAGGCAGCCGCCGGGAAAGAGCGGAATACCCATGCACGAAGCGCGTCCAGTACCGTCTGGGGGGCCACTACCTGCATGCAGAATGGGGGGCGGTCGTCTTTGACGATTACTTCGGGAAAATGGTGCTGGATGGCACTTGCGACGGTGTCGCCAAAGGTGGACTCCGTTGGGTCATACAGGATGCAGGAGCGCAGCCGATCTTCCTGAAGTGCCGCATGGTTGTCCTCTGCATAAGGAAAATTCGCGCTGAAAACATCGTGCACAAAAGTCGGAAACGTCAGCACGCCTGACAGCGCAAACGCTGCGCCATAGCCGAGAGAATATCCCGCGACATGCGTTGGCGCTCCGTGTTGCCGCATCACCATGGCAGCACAGAGGAACAGTACCAGTTGTGTGACCCTCGCGGACCGTATGCCCCGCAAGTCAGACGGGTCCAGGAGCCTAGGCCTTGCCACTTCTTCGAAGACGGCGCGGCGATAGGTGAGCTCGTACCAGCCCGTAAGCGGCTGAAGCAGATCCGCGTGCGCTCGGAGTTCTCGCAATGTCGTGTGCGGTGATTGGCAGTACCGGCCTTCTTCCACACAGCTGGCGTAGTTGAAAAAATACCCGGGATATGTCATCTGCACGCCTCCGCCAGCGCGGATACGACGCGATCCACCTGGGCTTCGGTAATGCCGGGACCCGAGGGAAGCATGATGGCATGCTCATGCAGATGTGTGGAGAACGCGTCGTGCTGATAGTACTGAAAGCGCGAATAGACAGGAAGCTGCGGAAGGGGAATCCAGACTGGACGCGCCATGATGTGTTGTGCCACCAGTTTTTCGATGACGGATCTGGACGGCTGCGGCAGTTCGATGCACGTCATCCAGCAGATGCCGGCTGCCTCAGGCGTATGCTGAGCAAGCCGCACACCATTCACTCGCTTCTGGATGGCTGTAGCGTAGTATTCGTGAAGTATTCGCTTTCGACGAATGCGGTCGAACAGCAGCTCCATCTGGGCAACACCTATGGCGGCATTGATGTTGCTCATGCGGAAGTTCAATCCATAATCGTCATGAAAGAATGACATCGTATCGGCCAGAACTCCTTCACGTACTGGCCCCCGTACGACACCCAGCCTGACTCGATGGCTTGCAGAACATAGTCCCGCTCGCGCCCATTCAGGAGCGGGGCATAGTTTTCAATGCGCCTGTCCTCAGACGTTTGCATAGTGAGCCTCATGGGAGGAAAGGAGGCCCAGGCTCAAGGCTTCGCTGATCTGGCGGGCAGAGTACTCGACCCCATATCGCGGCTTGAACTCCAGTTCCTCCACGATCCTGGCGAAACTCACCCGGTAGTTCCTGCGGTCCGCGCCGTTGCCGGTATCCGAGAAGCGCGCGGTCCGGTTCGTTGCCTGAGCAATCGCATTGATCAGGTCAATCTTGCGATAGTTTTCCTCGTCCGATCCAACATTGAAAACGTTGGCGCCGGTGCGAATATTGGTATCGCTGCAAATGCCGCAAATCAGCTCGGCAAAGTCATTGACATGGCAATACGGTCGCCACGTTTCGGAATCATAGACGTCGAACGGCGCTTCCATGGCGATGGCCCGTGCAAATTCGTTGACCGTCAGGTCAAAGCGCATCCGCGCCGATAACCCATGCGCCGTTCCAAAACGCAGGATATAGGTTTCGAGGGTGGCTGCATTCTCGATCCGCCAGTGCTCGGCTTCAACTTTCGTTTCCGCGTAGAGCGACAGTGGATTGAGTGCATTGTCTTCGCTGAGCAAGGCCGTCGAATCACTCAGGCCATAGTTGCTGCAGGTTGAGGCAAAAATGAAGCGGCTGGAGTCGTTTTCAGTGGCAGCGCTGAACAGTGCCTTGGTGGCGGCCAGGTTTGTTTGCCGGGTGACCTCCGGCATCTTCTTGCAGGCGGGGTCTCCAACAATGGCCGCCAGATGAACCACCGCAAATGGACGAATCTGGTTCAGTTGCTCTTGGAGTCGTGAGTATTCCCTGATATCGAGCTGGACAAACCTGAATCGCGGCGTCACCAGAAGCGGCAACAGGCCCGTTGCCCCATATATCAGGCTGTCGATGCCGATGACGTCAAATCCCGCACTCAACAGCCTGCGGCACACGCCACTTCCAATGTAGCCGGCCGCACCAGTAACGAGAACTCGTTTCCGTTCGCTCATGCCATTCCCCTCTCCGAGAAAAGCTCATTGGCCCGGTGCAGGTCTTCAATTGTGCCTGCGTCGATCCATTTACCATGATGCTGATAGGTCGACACATATGATCCGCGTTCCAGTAGCGATGAGAGAACCTTGTCGACACCTATCTCACCATTGCCCAAGGCGCTCAGAAGTGTGCCGATCGATGGCCGCATCAGGTAGTACCCGGCGAGAACCGGAAATGGAACCGAGGGTTTTTCCCTGACCCCCAGCATCCGAGAGTCGTGCGATTCCACCACGCCATATGGCACTCTGTATATGTAGTCATTCACCGCGACGGAGAAGTCGGCCCCGCTGGCCAAGTGGAATCGATGGAAATCAATGAGGTCCAGGTCTGATGCGATATCTCCGTTCAGTACCATCAGCGGCTTGCTTTGCTTGCGGTCGATCAGTTCCTGGCAGAGTGCCAGGGCCGACCCGAATGTGCCTCTGGGCTCGGGTTCCAGCAGAAGCTGAATATTCACGTCATATCGTGCTGCCAGCGCTCCTACGATGCTCCCGAAGAGGTCTGCACAGTAGTGAACGGCGATGAATATATCCTGCGAACCGGCTTTTGCCAGGGCACTGATATGCCGCTCCAAGAGACTATGATCTCCTATAGGCATGAGCGGCTTTGGTATGACTTTCGTGAACGGGCTCAACCTGGTACCAAATCCACCCGCGACAATTAATGTTGTCCACATGATTCGCACCCTCTACGTTGGGATTGCTTCAACTCACGTATTCTCTTTGACTTAGCCTCGCCAGAATGTCAAATTCGAAATCCGGAAGCTTACGTAGTGAAAAGAAACCTCTCAGGATCGAGGCCGCGTCATAGCCGGAAAGTGCTTGGGAGCCGCTGATAACAATATCGAAGAGCTCTTCCAGGCTGTACCTGACTACCTCGATATCCGGTTCGAGGCTAGCTGCCAGAGGGCACTGTGGCTCTGTTACGAGCGTCAGGAAGCTGTAACCCATGTTTGAATGTGTCGATGGATTGACAACCATCGCTCCGGTCAAAAGAGGCGGGGAACATGCTGCCAAGCCGGTCTCTTCCCGCAGTTCTCTGACGGCGGCCGCAGCGCAGGATTCGCCCTCGTCGATCAGCCCGCCTGGCAAGCCCATCAGTATCTCGCCGAAACCATGCCGGTATTCCCGTATCAAATAAACGAGGCCATTCCGAGTTACCGGCATTATGTTGACCCAGTGCCGTCCGTTAATAACGTAATAAGGGTCGACAATGGATCCATCGGACCTCAGGCAACGATGGCGACTAAGGTGAATCCACTCGTCCTTGACAAGATCATCGCTGGCCAAGATATTCCATTTTTTAATCATCAATCCTCCCGAGAATGGCACGAGCCATGGAGTTGAATCTGCAATGGATGGGCGATGGTGGATTGTTTGCGGCTATGGAAAAGTCCGCAAGTAGAAAAACTCAGCGGCGAATTAAATATTTTCAATGTATTGAATTCGCTTCTTCAATACAATGCCCCCTCGTTTTGGTGGGAGGGCGGATTTCTTGTGCACCTAGTTTTTTCAGCGAGACGAGACTTCGCGTTCGCACGTCGCGGCCAAGACCAACAAGGTTCCTTGCAACGAGCTGCGAGTTGACAGATTTAGTGTCGCAACGGTGACACCGTCAATACGGTCTAAGGCCGTTGCGCGGGTATGGCGTCATCCCACCAGCCACTTGCCTTGCCTGAGCCGCTCATACAGAAAATCCCCCAGCACCCGCACGCGCGCGCTGTGCCGCAGGTCCGGGTGGGTCAGCACCCACAGGTCGGTGTCCATGGCGGCATCGGGCGGCGCCAGCCGCACCAGCGCCGGATCGTCGCCGGCCAGCAGGCACAACAGCATGCCGGCGCCCATGCCATGCCGGACCGCGTCGGCCATCGCCACCAGGCTGTCGGCGCTGACCACGCGGCGCGGCTCGGGCACGTGCTCGCGGATCCAGCGCGACTGGGTCAGGTGCGACAGGGCTTCGTCCGGCACGACCCAGTCATAGGCGGGCCAGTCCGCCAGCGCGGGGCTGTCGGCCATGGCGGGCAGCCCGAGTTGCTGCAGGTAGCTTCGCGCCGCGTACGGGGCCGTTTGCAACCGGCCGATGCGGCGGCCCACCAGGTACTCGGGCGGCGTGTTCGCCGGCCGGATCGCGACGTCGGCCTCGCGCCGGCTCAGGCTTAGGAAGCTGTTGTTGACGACCAGCTGCAGCTGGATGCGCGGATGCAGGGCGCGGAACTCGGCCAACAGCGGCATCAGCAGCCCGCCCAGCAGCGTGTCGGTGGTGGTCACGCGCAACGGGCCGCTCAGCTGACTGTCGAGGCCGGACAGCTGGCGCTGCGCCGCATCGATCTGTTCGCCCACCCCGGCCAGCCGTTGCGCCAGCGCCTCGCCGGCCGGGGTCATGGCGTAGCCGGTGGCATGGCGCTCGAACAGCAGCGTACCGAGGGCGTCTTCCAGCCGCGCCAGCCGGCGCAGCACCGTCGAGTGGTTGACGTGCAGGGCGCGGGCCGCCCCGGCCAGCGAGCCGGACTGGCCCACGGCGAGGAAGTATTTCAGGTCGTCCCAGTCTGCTTCCTGCATGTTTGCATACTCCCTTTGCAAGTTCGGGTAGTTCCCGTGCGGATCCGCACAGCCTACAGTGGCTGGGCGTGGCCGGCAATGGGTGCCGGCGCACGCTGTGCGAAGGGAGGAAAAACATGGCAATGGCGTGGACGCTGCTGGTGCTGGCCGGGTTGATCGAGATCGTGATGGCGCTGGCGCTCAAGCATACCGATGGCTGGACCCGCGTCGGCCCGACCGCACTGGGCATCGGCGCCGCGCTGGCCAGCATCTATCTGCTCAGCGCGGCGTTGCGGCATCTGCCGGTGGGGACGGCCTATGCGATCTGGACCGGGATCGGCGCGATCGGCGTGACGCTGATCGGCATCCTGTTCCTGGGCGAGAGCGCGTCGCCGCTGCGGCTGGTGCTGATCGGGCTGATCTTCGTCGGCATCGGCGGGCTCAAGCTGCTGCCGGCCTAGCCCGCATCCGCACCGCACGCAGGGACGCTGGCGCGTTCGGTACACTATCTGGCCAAGTCAAAGGCCAGAGTTGCCCCGCCATGAATTTCGATGCCCTGCTGGAGCTGTTCCAGCAACGTATTCCTGCCCATCCGTGGGCCCAGATCGCGCTATACATGGTAGCGCTGGTCCTGATCGCCGCGCTGGCGCAGTGGCTGTTCGGCCATGTCATGTCGCGCATCGCCCACCGGGTGCTGAAGGTGTGGGGCAAGACGCCGTGGAGCACGGCGCTGACGCGCCATCGCGCCTACCGGCGCTTCGGTTATGCGGTGGGCTTTGCCGTGATCACCGTCGGCATCGGCGAAGTCCCGCATATGGGCCGCTATGCGCTGGCGATCGAGCGCCTGGCGCATGCCAGCCTGTGGGTATGCTTCTTCCTGATGCTCGGCGGCGTTCTGGGCGCCTGGCAGGACGTGTACGCCAGCAGCCGCCGGGCGCAGACGCGTTCGATCAAGGGCTATATCCAGGTAGGACGGCTGGGGCTGGGGCTGGTGTGCGCGGTGCTGGTGCTGTCGATCCTGATCAACCGCTCGCCGCTATGGATGCTGTCCGGCCTGGGGGCGCTGTCGGCGGTGCTGCTGCTGGTGTTCAAGGACACGCTGCTGTCGCTGGTCGCCAGCACGCAGCTGACCTCCAACGACATGCTGCGCATCGGCGACTGGATCGAAATGCCCCAGTGCAATGCCGACGGCTACGTCAAGGACATCGCGCTGCATACGGTCAAGGTGCAGAACTGGGACAACACCGTGACCACGGTGCCGACCTACAAGCTGTTCTCGGAGAGCTATCGCAACTACCGCCAGATGTTCGAGTCCGGCGCGCGCCGGATCAAGCGCACCTTGCGGCTGGATGCGGGCAGCGTGCGCTTCCTGGAAGACCGCGAGGTCCACGCGCTGATGCGCTTCCGCCTGCTGCACGACTACCTGGAAGAAAAGCAGCGCGAGGTCGACGAGGCCAACCGGCTGCTGATCGCCGCCGGCAACGACCCGGTCAACCGGCGCCGGCTGACCAATGTCGGCACCTTCCGCGCCTACGGCATTGCCTACCTGAAGGCGCACCCCGAGATCCACCACGACCTCCTGCTGAACGTGCGCATGATGGAGCCCGATTCGCAGGGCATCCCGGTCGAGATCTACTGCTTTACCGCGCTGACCGCGTGGATGGACTACGAGCGCATCCAGGGCGATGTGTTCGACCACCTGCTGGCGATCCTGCCCGAACTGGGGCTGCGGCTGTACCAGGCGCCGTCGGGCGCCGACCTGAACGGCGTGCGCATCGCGCCGGTGCTGGCGGCCGCGCAGGTGGCGGCCGTGCAGGCGGCCCAGCATGCCCCGGCGCACGGCGCCGCCGCGGGCAGCCATCCGATCTAGCGGCGCGCGCCTCAGCCCACCGCGCGCGGGCGCACGCGGCTGGCGGCTTCCTTGGCGCGCGTGCGCGCGGTGTCGATGTCGTCGGCATAGGCCAGCGCCACGCCCATGCGGCGGCGGGCGAAGCTCTCGGGCTTGCCGAACAGCCGCACCTCGGTCTGCGGCACGCGCAAGGCCTGGTCGACGCCGTCGAAGACCACGCCCTGCGCTTCCACGCCGCCGTAGATCACGGCGCTGGCGCCGGGGCTGCGCAGCGTGGTGTCGACGGGCAATCCGAGGATGGCGCGCGCATGCAGCTCGAACTCGTTCTGCCATTGCGTGGCCATGGTGACCATGCCGGTGTCGTGCGGGCGCGGGCTGACCTCGCTGAACCAGACCTGCTCGCCCTTGACGAACAGCTCCACGCCGAACAGGCCCATGCCGCCCAGGTCGGCGGTGACCGCCTGCGCGATGCGCTGCGCGCTGGCCAGCGCGGCGGGATGCATGGGTTGCGGCTGCCAGCTCTCGACATAGTCGCCGCTGACCTGCACGTGGCCGATCGGCGCGCAGAACTGCGTTTCGACCTGCCCGCTGGCGCCGATGGCGCGAACGGTCAGCAGCGTGATCTCGTAGTCGAAATCGATAAAGCCTTCGACGATCACGCGGCCGTGGCTGACGCGGCCCCCGGCCATGGCGTAGTCCCACGCCGCCTTGACGCCTTCGGGCCCGTCGATCTTGCTCTGGCCCTTGCCGGAGCTGCTCATCACCGGCTTGACCACGCACGGGTAGCCGATGCCGCCGTCGATGGCGGCCTGCAGTTCTTCCAGCGAATCGCAGAACTTGTACGGGCTGGTGGGCAGGCCGAGCGATTCGGCGGCGAGCCGGCGGATGCCTTCGCGGTCCATGGTCAGGCGCGCGGCGCGGGCGGTGGGAATCACGCGCACGGTGCCGGCAGCTTCCAGGGTTTCCAGCATCGGCGTGGCGATCGCCTCGATCTCGGGCACCACCAGGTGCGGCTTCTCGGCTTCGATCAGGGCCTTGAGCTGGTCCGGGTCGCTCATCGCGATGGTGCGGGCGTGATGCGCGACCTGCTGGCCGGGCGCGTTGTCATAGCGGTCGACCGCGATCGTCTCCACGCCCAGGCGCTGCAGCGCGATCAGCACCTCCTTGCCGAGCTCGCCGGAGCCGAGCAGCATCACTTTGGTGGCGGAGGGGGAAAGGGGCGTTCCGAGGGTGGTCATGGCGGCGGGGCGGCGAGGCGCAGGGAAAACCGAGATTGTACGTGCTGCCGCGCGTGCTGGCGCCGCCGGGCCTAGTCTTCGGCGTCGCGCGAGCCGGCGGGGCGTCGCGCGGCCTGGTCCTTGCGGTCGGCCGCCTCGGCCTCGGCCAGGCTGGAGGCGACGCCGTACATGCCGTGGCGGGGCGTGCCCGGGGGCAGGTTGCCGAGATCGGTGGGCTGGTAGGGGTGCGGCCCCGGCGGCGGCTGCGAGGTGTCGCTGGACGGATGCGCGCGGCCGGTCAGCTTCTCGTCGCGGGTCACGCTGTGGCCGCCGTAATGGTAGTCGGTCAGCGAGCCTTCATGCGCGGGCGCTGACGGAGCCGGCGCGCCGGAGATATCGGTCACGCGGACCGGAATCGACGGATAGACCTGCTGGGCGCCGGCGATCGCCATCTCGGGCGAGTCGAACTCGCCGTCGAGCCGCTCGGGCGCGCCGTTGCCGGTGCGCATTTCCAGATGCCAGCGGCCGTCTTCCGGGCCGCACACCAGGATCTCCTGTTCGGTCGAGGTCATGGGGCCTCCTTGGGTCTGGGCGTTGCGTCTCTGCGCAGACAGGCACGAACCGTTCCAGCCGCGCGGCCCGCGCCGTACCGGCCGGGGCGCGCGCCGCGTGACGCCAGATTTACAATGCGCGCCCGTTCTTACCGCCGCCGCGCTCAGGACGCCGCCATCAACGGCGGCCGCGGCCGCGTCGCCACCGCGAAAGCGATCTGCGCGAGCCCCGCCGCCAGCCCCAGCGCCACCCCGGCCTGCCAGGCCACGGTATAGGAGCCGAGCGCGTCATAGACCAGCCCGCCGCCGAAGGCGCCGACAAAGCTGCCGATCTGGTGGCTGAAGAAGGCCACGCCGCCCAGCATCGCCTGCCAGCGCAGGCCGAAGGTCTCGGCGATCCAGCCCGAGACCAGCGGCGCCACGCCCAGCCACAGGAAGCCCATCACCGCGGCGAACACCAGCGTGCTCTGCGGCGTCGGTGCCGACGAGAAGTACCAGGTCAGCGCCAGCGAACGCAGCGTATAGATGCCGCCCAGCAGCATCAGCTTGTTGTAGCGGCCGCCGGCCCAGCCAAAGAAAATGCTGCCCAGCACGTTGAAGCCGCCGATCACGCCCAGCGCCTCGGCGCTGAGCATCGGGTCCATGCCGCACACGTCGAGATACGACGGCAGGTGCGTGGTCAGGAACACCAGCTGCATGCCGCAGACAAAGTACGCCAGCGCCATCACCACGAACGGCGCGTGGCGCAGCGCGGTGCCCAGCGCCTGGCGCGCGTTGTCCTGGCCGATGCCCGCCGGCGCGGCCAGCGGCAGCCGGTCGACGCGCCCGGCCGACCATGCCGCCGGCAGCATCACCAGCGCCAGCAGCACGAAAGCGGCCAGGCCGGTGCGCCAGCCGTAGGCCTGCGTCACCATCTGCCCGATCGGCGCCGCCAGCAGCGCGCCCAGCGAGCCCGCGCCCGACACCAGCCCCAGCACCGTGCTGCGCAGCGCCGCCGGCACCGGCCGCGCCGCCACCGCCATCGCCAGCGCGCTGCCGGTGCAGGCCATCGACGCGCCGATGGCCACGCCCGCGCCCAGCGTGACGCCGACCATGCTGTGCGCGGTCGCCAGCAGCACCAGCCCGGTTACGTACAGCAGCGAGCCCGCCATCATCAGCGGCCGGAAGCCGATGCGCGTGGCCCACGCGCCGGCGAGCGGCTGCAGCAGGCCCCACGCCAGGTTCTGCACGGCGATGGCGACGGTGAAATCCGACACCGAGATGCCGATATCGCGCGTCAGCGGCGGCATGAAAATGCCCAGGCTCTGGCGCAGGCCCATGGCCAGGCTCAGCATCACCGAAGCGCCGAGCAGGATCGGCAGCGCCGGGCGCAGGCCCTCGAAGCGGGAAGGGGATGAAGACGGGGCAGGGGCGGGGGAGCGGGGCACGGCAGGTCTCGTCGCGGGGTTATCGTTATCGTTGTGGACCCCGGGGCGCCTTCCATGTCTGCAATGTCTGGAATTTAAGCGGGCACTGAATATACCGCAGGGTAAGGCGAGGGTATGCCGCCGCCCCCGGCCATGTCAATTTGGCTTTGGGCCGGGCCGCCTTCCGCTTTGGCGAAGCCGGCCCGGCGCGGCGCCCGCGGGGTCAGTCCAGGCTGACCTTCGAGGCGCGGATGGTCTCGCCCCAGCGCTGGATCTCGCCGCGCACCAGCGCGGCGAACTTCGGCTGCGGCTCGCCGCCGGCAACGCCGCCCATGTCGCGCAAGCGCGCCGCCACCTCGGGATCGCGCATGGCCTTGCCCAGCGCCTCCTGCAGCGCCGCGGCCACCGCCGGCGGGGTCTTTGCCGGGGCGAAGAAGCCCAGCCAGCCCATCACCACGAAGTCCTTGACGCCGGCTTGCGCCATGGTGGGTACGTCGGGCAGCGCGGGCAGGCGCTCGGCGCTGGTCACGGCGAGCGCACGCAGCTTGCCGGCGCGGATCTGTGGCAGCGCCTGCGTCAGGTTGTCGAACATGAAGGTGGTTTCGCCCGCCAGCACGGAGGTGGTGGCAGGCGTCGAGCCCTTGTACGGCACGTGGATGACCTCGGTGCCGGTGCGCAGCCGGAACAGTTCCGCGGTCAGGTGGGTGGTCTGGCCGATGCCGGCCGAGGCATAGGAATACTTGCCCGGCGACTGCTTGAGCTGCGCCACCAACTCGGCCACGCTGCGCACCGGGGCCTGCGCGCCGACCACCAGCACGTTGGCGAACGAGATCAGGTCGGTCAGCGGCAGGAAATCCTGCGGCTGGTAGGACAGCTGCTTGTAGGCGCTGTAGTTGATGGCATGCGAGCCGGTATTGCCGACCAGCAGCGTGTAGCCGTCCGGCGCCGCGCGCATGAAGGCCTGCGTGCCGATGATGCCGCCGCTGCCGGGCTTGTTGTCGACCACCACCGGCTGGCCCAGGATGGCCGACAGCTTCTGCGCCACCAGCCGCGTCGGGATATCGGTGGTGCCGCCGGGCGCGCCGGGCACGATGATGGTGATGGGCCGCTCGGGCCAGGCCGCGGCATGCGCGGCCGCGGGGGCCACGCAGGGCAGCGCCGCGGCGGCGGCGAGCAGCAGTGCGGCGCTGGTATGGGACTGCGATGCGGGCAGCTTGGGTGCCATGGGTCTCCTCCACGTATCTTTATGTGCTGCTTGGCAAGGCAAGAACGGCCGGCTTGCGGCCGGCCGTTCTCAGGTCAGGGCGGGTGTTTGTCACTTGCCGGTCCACACCGGCTTGCGTTTCTCGGCGAAGGCGGCGGCGCCCTCGCGCGCATCGGCGGAAGTGAAGACCGGGTCGATCAGCGGCTTCTGCTTCACGAACATGTCCTCGCGGGTCCAGTCGCCGGACTGCGCCACCACCTGCTTGCTGGCGGCGATGGCCAGCGGCCCGTTGGCGCCGACCGCATCGGCCAGCTGCAGCGCGGCGTCGAGCGCGCCGCCGGCATCGGTCAGGCGGTTGACCAGGCCCAGCTCGTAGGCGCGCTCGGCCGGCAGCATGTCGCCGGTCAGCGCGTATTCCATCGCCACGTGGTACGGCACGCGGCGCGGCAGGCGGATCAGGCCGCCGGCCGCGGCGGCCAGGCCGCGCTTGACCTCGGGCAGGCCGAACCTGGCGGCGCGCGAAGCCACCACCAGGTCGCACGCCAGCACCAGCTCGAAACCGCCGGCCAGCGCATAGCCCTCGACCGCGGCAATCAGTACCTTGCGCGGCGGCTGCTCGGTCACGCCGCCGAAGCCGCGGCCGGGAATGCTCGGGCGCTTGCCGGCCAGGAAGCCCTTCAGGTCCATGCCGGAGCAGAAGGTGCCGCCGGCGCCGGTCAGCACCGCCAGGCTCAGGTCGTCGCGCGCATCGAGTTCATCCAGCGCGGCGGCAATCGCGGTGGCGGTTTCGAAGTCCATCGCATTGCGGGCCTCGGGACGGTTGATGGTCAGCACCATCACGTTGCCGCGGATTTCCTTCAGCAGGGTATCGCTCATGAGTTCTCTCCTGTCTGGTCGGCCGGTTCAGCGCGGTGCCATGCGGATGGCGCCATCCAGGCGGATGGTCTCGCCGTTGAGCATGGGGTTCTCGAGGATGTGCAGCGCGGTCGAGGCGTATTCGTCGGGCGCGCCCAGGCGCGCCGGGTGCGGCACCATGGCGCCGAGCGAGGCGCGCACGTTCTCCGGCAGCTTGGCCAGCAGCGGGGTGTCGAACAGTCCCGGGGCGATGGTGCAGACGCGGATCGCGCGCTGCGCCAGGTCGCGCGCGGCCACCAGCGTCATGCCGACGATGCCGGCCTTGGCCGAGGCATAGGGAATCTGGCCGATCTGGCCTTCGTAGGCGGCCACCGACGCGGTCAGCACGCAGGCGCCGCGTTCGCCGTCGACCAGCTCGTTCCTGGCCATGCGCGCGGCGCCCAGGCGCAGCGCGTTGAAGGTGCCGATCAGGTTGATGCGCACGATCGACTCGTACTTTTCCAGCGAGCCCGGCGAGCCGTCCTTCTCGACCACGCGCACGGGGCCACCCAGGCCGGCGCAATGGATCAGCGCGCGCAGCGGGGCAACGGCCTCGGCGGCGTCGTAGACCGCGTTCATCTGCTCGGTGTCGGTCACGTCGGCCTTGAGGAAGCGGACCTTTCCGCCGAACTCGTCGACCACGGCGTTGCCGCGTTCTTCCGACAGGTCGGCGATGACCACGTCGACGCCGCGCTCCACCAGGCGCCGCACGCAGGCCAGTCCCAGGCCGGAAGCGCCGCCGGTGACGACGGCGGACATATGCTCGAGTTTCATGGATGTCTCCTAGTAGGGTGCTATTGCTGAATGGGGCAGGAATGCTCTGCCCGTCATTCCCGCGCAGGCGGGAATCCAGCGTCTTATAAGGTCACTGGGTTCCCGCCTTCGCGGGAACGACGGAAGGGTTGCTTACAGGCGCTCGATGATGGTGGCGTTGGCCATGCCCCCGGCTTCGCACATCGACTGCAGGCCATAGCGCTGGCCGCTGTCTTCCAGCGCATGCAGCATGGTGGTCATCAGCCGCACGCCCGAGGCGCCCAGCGGATGGCCCAGCGCGATCGCGCCGCCCCGCGGGTTCAGCCGCGCCGGGTCGGCGCCGAGCGCGCGCTGCCAGGCCAGCGGCACGCAGGCAAAGGCTTCGTTGATCTCGTAATGGTCGATCTGCTCCAGCGTCAGGCCGCTCTTCCTGATGGCGCGCTGGCTGGCGGGGATGGGAGCGGTCAGCATCGCGATCGGATCGTCGCCGCAGACGTCGAACGCGACGAAGCGCGCGCGCGGCTTCAAACCCAGGCGCTGCGCCATCGCCTCGCTCATCAGCAGCATGGCGGCGGCGCCGTCGCTGATCTGCGAGGCATTGCCCGCGGTCACGTTCCAGCCGATCTGCGGGAAGCGCGCGCTCAGCTCGTCGTTGCGGAACGACGCCTGCAGCGTGCCCAGCTTCTCCACCGAGGTGCCGGGACGGATGGTCTCGTCGTGCTCGACCACGCCGTTGGGGGTGCTGATGCCGACGATCTCCCGGCGGAACGCGCCGCTTTCGCGCGCGGCGGCGGCCAGTTCGTGCGAGCGGGCCGAGTAGCTGTCCATGTGCTCGCGCGACAGCTCGTACCTGGCCGCGACCAGCTCGGCCGCCACGCCCTGCGACACCAGGCCGGGCGCATAGCGCGCTTCCATCGACGGGCCATACGGGTTCTGGCCGATGCGCGCCGAACCCATCGGCACCCGGCTCATCGACTCGATGCCGCAGGCGATGACGATGTCATAGGCGCCGGCCATGATGCCCTGCGCGGCGAAGTGCACGGCCTGCTGGCTGGAGCCGCACTTGCGGTCGATGGTGGTGGCCGGCACGTGCTCGGGGAACCCCGCCGCCAGCCACGCCACCCGGCCGGGGCCGGCGGACTGCTCGCCCGCCTGCGTCACGCAGCCGGTGATGACGTCGTCGACCAGGCCCGGGTCCAGCCGGTTGCGCTCGACCAGCGCCTTGATCACCTGCGCCAGCAGTTCGGTGGCATGGAGCTCGGTAAAGGCCGAGCCCGGCTTGGAGCGGCCCATCGGGCTGCGGATAGCGTCGACGATGACGGCTTGTTGCATGCGGAGTCTCCTGAGAAAGCTGAGCGTTGCGAGTCGTGGCGGGATATTGAGACGTCTGTATCGAAAAGTGATCGTCCGATACGATGAATTGGGATTCTGGCGTCGGAAAACCGCCATGTAAACGCAAAAAACCCGGTTTGACTTTCGAAAAGGCGAAGGGCAACATCCGGGTTTTGAGACGCACGTATCGAAAAAATCAGATTCAGGCCTTGCAATGACCAATGCTTCACATGCCTCCGTGGCCCCGCCAGCCGCTGATGCCGACGGCGAGGCGCGCCTTGTCAGCGCGCTGGCACGCGGCGTCTCGATCCTCAACTGCTTCTCGCCAACGGTGCAGGAACTCAGCAGCCGGGAACTGATGGAACGCACCGGGCTGGCCAAGCCCACCCTGTTCCGGCTGCTCGACACGCTGTGCGGGCTGGGCCTGCTGCATTACTCGGAACGGCTGTCGCGCTATGTGCCCGGCGTCGGGCTGATCAACCTGGCCGCGCCGGCGCTGGCGCGCATGACCATCCGCCAGCTGGCGCGGCCGGCGATGCAGGAGCTGGCCGACCATATCGCCGGGCAGGTCGAGCTGATCGTCGGCAGCGGCCATGCGCTGACCTATGTCGAGATCGCGCAGGGTGTCGGCAGCCATGTGTTCCGGCCGGAGGTGGGCACGCGCGTGTCGGCCACGCGCACCGGCTCGGGCCGTGCGTACCTGCTGCGCCTGGATGAGGCCGAGCGCGAGGCCTACCTGGCCCAGCTGCGCGCCACCGACCCGCCGCGCGCCGACTGGCTGCAGGCGCGCCTGGCCGATGCCGCGCGCGACCTGGAGGAGCACGGCTTCTGCCGCGGCCATCGCGACCTGCACCGCGAAGTGGAATCGGTGGCCGTGCCGCTGCGCACGCGCCGCGATGGCGAGGCGTGGATCTTCGCCGCGTCGGTGCCGGTGTTCAGCCAGCAGAGCAAGCAGCTGGAGGAAGATATCGGCCCGCGCCTGGTCAGCCTGGTGCGCAATGTCGAAGGCGCGCTGGGCGTGGCGGGATAGGGCCGCGCCAGCGAAGTTTCGGCGGCCGCCTCAGTTGCCGGTAAAGACCGGCGTGCGCTTGTCCAGGAAGGCCTGCACCGCTTCGCGGTGGTCGGCGGTCTGGTGCGACAGCGCCTGGAAGCCGGCCGACAGTTCCAGCAGCGTATCCAGCCGGGTATGCATGGCTTCGCGCATCAGGCGCTTGGCCAGCCGCACCGCGTGCGGCGGATTGGCGGCGATGCGGCCGGCCAGCTCATAGGCCGTGGGCAGCAGCGCGTCGGGCGCCACCACGCGCGACACCAGGTTCCATTCGAGCGCCAGCCTGGCGTCGATCGGCTGGCCGGTGAAGGTCATCTCGGCCGCCCGCGACAGGCCGATCACGCGCGGCAGCAGCCACGCGCCGCCGTCGCCGGGAATGATGCCCAGCTTGACGAAGGACTCGGCGAACTGCGCGCGCTCCGAGGCAATGCGGATGTCGCACATGCAGGCCAGGTCCAGGCCCGCGCCCATGGCCGCGCCGTTGACCGCGGCGATCACCGGCACCTCCAGGTTGAACAGTGCCAGCGGCAGGCGCTGGATGCCGCGGCGGTAGTCCTGGCGGATCTCCATGCCCGGCACCTTGCCTGAGGCCTGGCGCTCCATGTCCTTGATATTGCCGCCCGACGAGAACGCCGTGCCGGCGCCGGTGATCACCACCGCGCGCACGCTGCCGTCGCCGTGGATGCGGTCGATCGCCTCCAGGAACTCCGCCACCGCGGTATTGCCGGTCAGCGGGTTGCGCCGCTCGGGCTCGTTCATGGTCAGGGTGACGATGTGGTCCTGCTGCTCGTAGAGAAGGAACTGGCTCATGTGGGGGGCTCCGGGTAGGGATGCAAGGTCTGTCCTGGCGCCAAGGCTAAGCCACGGTGGCCGGCAGCGTCCAATATTCATTTCTTCCCTGCCGATATCCAGGGGATATTGCTCGCGCGGCCCGGACCTCCGGTGGGCAGTGCCGGCCGCGAAGCCGGATTGGGGTTATCCCTGTACCCATAACGCGAGGGCTCGCCGATGATCGGTGGGCCCCGGCTACCGCCCGGCATCGCGCAGTACCGCGCAGTACCGTAATCCTGCAGTCCCGAATTCCAACAAGAATGCCCTTCAGGAGACGATATGAGCCATGCGTTGAAGCCGGCAACGGATCCCGTTGCCGCCGAATTTGC
This sequence comes from Cupriavidus taiwanensis, assembly GCF_900250075.1. Taxonomy (NCBI): domain Bacteria; kingdom Pseudomonadati; phylum Pseudomonadota; class Betaproteobacteria; order Burkholderiales; family Burkholderiaceae; genus Cupriavidus; species Cupriavidus taiwanensis. The sequence goes on along the minus strand of NZ_LT977070.1, from coordinate 1,967,493 downwards.
CTCCGCAGTTGCCACGGCCAGGCGCCGTACCGGGAATCGCGCCGCGGTCTGGCTGGCGACCCTGGCGCTGGCGGCGCAACTCTTGCCCGCCAGCGCCGCGGCGCCCCGCAACGCGGCGGCCCGGGTCGACGGCGCCTTCATCAGCGCCAATGCCGGCACCACGCGCGACTGGCCCAGCCATGGCCTGGACTATGCCGAGACCCGCTTCAGCCGGCTGCGGCAGATCGATGTGGCCAATGTGCGCGACCTGGGGCTGGTGTGGAGCTATAACCTGGAGTCGACCCGCGGCGTCGAGGCCACGCCGCTGGTGGTCGACGGCGTGATGTACGTGACCGCGTCGTGGAGCGTGGTGCATGCGGTCGACGTGCGCACCGGCAAGCGGCTCTGGACCTTCGACCCCAAGGTGGACCGCGCGCTCGGCTATCGCGGCTGCTGCGACGTGGTCAACCGCGGCGTGGCGCTGTACCAGGGCAAGGTGTTCGTCGCCGCCTACGATGGCCGGCTGATCGCGCTCGACGCCGCCAGCGGCCGCAAGCTGTGGGAGCAGGACACCATCATCGACCGCCGCTATTCGTACACCATCACCGGCGCGCCGCGCGTGTTCAAGGGCAAGGTCATCATCGGCAACGGCGGCGCCGAGTTCGGCGTGCGCGGCTACATCACCGCCTACGATGCCGCCACCGGCGCGCAGCAGTGGCGCTGGTTCACCGTGCCCGGCGATCCGTCCAAACCGTTCGAGGACGAGTCGATGGCGGCCGCGGCCAAGACCTGGGACCCGAGCGGCAAGTACTGGGAAGCGGGCGGCGGCGGCACCGCCTGGGACACGCTCGCCTTCGACCCCGAACTGAACCTGATGTACGTGGGCACCGGCAACGGCGCGCCGTGGTCGCGCAGCAAGCGCAGCCCGGGCGGCGGCGACAACCTGTACCTGGCCTCGATCGTGGCGCTCAACCCCGACACCGGCAAGTACGTCTGGCATTACCAGGAGACCCCGGGCGACAACTGGGACTACACCTCGACCCAGCCGATGATCCTGGCCGACCTGAAGCTGGACGGGCAGCTGCGCAAGGTCATCCTGCACGCGCCCAAGAACGGCTTTTTCTTCGTCATCGACCGCACCAATGGCAAGTTCATCTCGGCGAAGAACTTCGTCGACGTCAACTGGGCCACCGGCTATGACGCCAGCGGGCGCCCGATCGAACGGCCCGAGGCGCGCGCGGTGGACCGGGCCTATGACGCGATCCCCGGCCCGTACGGCGCGCACAACTGGCACCCGATGTCGTTCAATCCGCAGACCGGGCTGGTCTACCTGCCGGCGCAGCACGTGCCGCTCAACCTGATGGACGACAAGACCTGGCAGTTCAACCAGGGCAAGCCCGGCACGCCGCATGGCAACGTGGGCTGGAACACGGCCAAGTTCCTCAACGCCGAGCCACCGCAAAGCAAGCCCTTCGGCCGGCTGATTGCGTGGGATCCGGTGCAGCAGAAGGCCGCGTGGACCAAGGAGCTGGTCTCGCCGTGGAACGGCGGCACGCTGACCACGGCCGGCAACCTGGTGTTCCAGGGCACAGCGGACGGCCGCTTCGTCGCCTATGACGCGCGCACCGGCGACAAGCTGTGGGAATCGCCGACCGGCACCGGCGTGGTCGCCGCGCCGGTCAGCTTCGAGCTCGACGGCAGGCAGTATGTCTCGGTGGCGGTGGGCTGGGGCGGGGTCTACGGGCAGGCGCAGCGCGCCACCAACCGGCAAGGCCCGGGCACGGTCTACACCTTCGCGCTCGGCGGCAAGGCGCCGCTGCCGGCGTTCGCCGAATACCGTGCCGGCAAGCTGCTGCAGGGCGTGAAGTACGACCCGGCGCTGGTCAGGGACGGCACCGCGCTGTACGTCAGCAACTGCGTGCTGTGCCACGGCGTGCCCGGCGTCGACCGCGGCGGCAATATCCCCAACCTGGGCTATATCGATGCCGCCTTCATCGAGAACCTGGACAAGGTCGTGTTCAAGGGCCCGGCGATGGCGCGCGGCATGCCGGACTTCACCGGCAAGCTGACGGCGCAGGACGTCGAGAAGATCAAGGCCTTTATCCAGGGCACCGCGGATGCGGTGCGGCCCAAGCCCTGAGCACGGAGCAGGGCCGCGGCGAAGCTCAGTCCTCGGCCTGGAACCCGGTCGCCTCGACGATCGGCTTCCACGCGGCGCGCTCGATCTGAATGCGGCGGCGGCCCTCCTGCCCGGGGCGCGCCACCACTTCCAGGCCCAGCGCCTCCAGCTTCGCCGCGGTGGCGGGGTTGGCCGATGCGGCCAGGAACATCTTCTCCACCTGCGCCAGCACGTCCGGCTGGGTGCCGGCGGGCACGAACACGCCGTACCAGCTGGTGGCGTGCTCATACTGGCTGAAGCCCTGTTCCTTCATGGTGGGCACCTCGGGCAGCGCCTTGGCGCGGCGCGCGCCGCTGACGCCGAGGAAGCGCAGCTTGCCGCCCTTGTACAGCGGCATCATGCTGGCCACCGCGTCCCAGCCGATCGACACATTGCCGCTGACCACGTCGACCAGCATCGGCGACGCCCCGCGGTACGCCGCCGGCGTGATGGCGATGCCTTCGGCCTTGCCCAGCGCCACCGTGCCCAGGTGGCCGGCGCTGCCGATGGTGGCCAGGCCGAGGCTGGCGTTGCCGGGGTTGCGCCTGGCCCAGCCGACATACTCCTTCATGTTCTGGTACGGCTGCTGCACGCCGGTCACGACCGCGGTCGGCACGTCGGTCAGCACCGCCGCGGGCACCAGGTCCTTGTCGGCGTCGTACGACAGTTTCTTGTAGGTCAGCGGGAAGATGGTGAACAGCGGCGATGGGCCGATGAACACGGTCTTGCCGTCCGGCCTGGCGCGCTTCACGTAGTCGAGCGCAAGCCGCGCCGAGGCGCCGGGGCGGTTCTCGACCACCACGGTGCCATGGCCGTCCTGGCGCAACTGCTCGGCATACAGGCGCGCCAGGCTGTCGGCGGCGCCGCCGGGGGCATAGCCGACGATGATATGCATCGGCTCGGGGTCGGCCGCGTTGGCTGGCGCGGCAAGGGCAAGGGCGGCGGCGGCGGCAGCGGCCAGCGCCAGCAAGCGGCGCTTCGGTCGGAAGGATGGGGTCATGGCAGTCGGCAGGTCATGGGGTAAGGCGGTCAGGGTGTTCAGGGCGGTCTGGGTGCTCATGGCAGGGCGGGCCACCGGCCGGTGAAGTCGTGCACCGATTCGAACAGGGCCGCGGCGCGCAGCAGCGCGGCATCGCCGCGGATCCGTCCCACCAGCTGCAGGCCGACCGGCAGGCCATCCTGGCCAAAGCCGCACGGCAGGCTGATGGCGGGATGGCCGGTCAGGTTGAACGGCATGGTCCACGGGAACCAGCTTGCGCGCACATCGGGGCAGGCCTGGCCGTCGATCTCGATCTGGCCGAACAGGTCCTGCTCCAGCGGCAGCGCGGTGCGCGTGAGCGTGGGCATGGCGAGCCAGTCGGCATCCGCCAGCAGCGCCTGCACGCGCAGAAACAGCTGGGAGCGCGCGAACATGGCCTGCTGGTATTCCACCGCGGTGAACGCGGCGGCGGATTCGACCTGGCGCACGAAGGTCGGGCTCAGCGCGTCGCGGTGCTGCGCCACGATCGGCGCAAAGCGCGTGCGCCATACCGTATGGTTGATGGTGCGCCAGACCGGCTCGATGTCGAAGCCATCGCCGCTGAACGGCTCCAGTTCCGCGCCGAGCCCGCGCAGCTGCGCCAGGCTGACCTCGAACGCGCGCGCCACGTCGGCGGCCACCGGCCGCCCCGGCGGCGCCAGGCAATAGCGGATGCGGCGGCCGCGCAGATCGCCGTGCGGCCGCGCGGCGTCGACGTAGTCGGGCACGGGCACGCCGATCGACCACGGATCGCAGGCGTGCTCGCCGGCCATGGCCTGCAGCATCAGGCCGGTGTCCGCCACCGTGCGCGTGGTCGGGGTCACGTAGGTCTGGTTGCCGAACAGGTCCTGGGCCTGGCTGTGCGGCACCACGCCCTGGCTTTGCTTGATCCCGACCACGCCATTGCACGCGGCCGGGATGCGGGTCGAGCCGCCGCCGTCGGTGGCCACCGCCAGCGGGGCGATGCCGCTCGCCACCGCCACCGCGGCTCCGCCGCTGGAGCCGCCGCTGGTGCGCCCGGCGTGCCAGGCATTGCGGGTGCGGCCGAACAGCGGCGCATCGGTCAGGCACTTGGAGCCGAATTCCGGCGTGGTGGTCTTGCCCACCAGGATCGCGCCCTGCGCGCGCAGCCGCGCCACCGCCACGGCGTCTTCGGCGGGCACGTGGTCGCGCATCGGCACTGCGCCAAAGGTGGTGCGCACGCCCGCGGTGTTGACGATGTCCTTCACCGTGAAGGGAATGCCGTGCAGCGCGCCCAGCGGCGCGCCCGACATCAGCTGTGCTTCGGCCGCGCGCGCCGCAGTCATGGCCTCGTCCGCGCACAGCGTGATCAGGCAGTTCAGCGCGGGCTGCAGCCGGGCCGCGCGCTCCAGCACGGCCGCGGTCAGCTCGACCGGTGAAATCTCCTTGCGCCGGATGCGCTGCTGCAGTTCGGTTGCGCTGGCAAGGCAAAGCGCGTCGCTCATGGGTGGTGGCTCCGGGCGGTTGGGGACGTGGGGCGCGGTGGTTCCCCCATCTTACAACTTGCTGTGCGGGCCTCTCGCATGGCAGCCCGGATGACCTGGCGCGGGTGCGGCCTGCCCATCGCCACACGCCTCCGGTTCCTTGCGCGATAGGATGATTTTTTTTGCAAATCGCGCCAATTGACTGGCACAGCCGGCGCAATGCCGGCAGAATCCGGACAGTAGCGGCCGCAATCGCCCACCAGATCTGCCACATCATGACCACCGCCCCGACACTCCGACTCCGACACTGCGCCCCACCGGCGACCCGGCTGACCCTGCGCCGCAAGGCCGGCTGGCACCTGCCGGCCCCTGGCAACGGCTGAAGGGGCGCGCATGGCGCTGCCGCTGCTGATTGCGCTGCCGCTGCTGGCCGCGGCGCTGACGTGGTTGATCGGCACGCGTGCCCCGCGGCTGCTGGCGCCGGTCATCATCGGCCTGCCGCTGGCCGGGCTGATGCTGCTGCTGAGCCTGCGCGGCGAGGTCTTCGCGCAGCCGGGGCACGCACTCGGCTGGCGCGTGGCGTGGCTGCCCGCGCTCGGGCTGGACCTATCGCTGCGCCTCGACGGGCTGGCCTTCCTGTTCGCGCTGCTGGTGCTGGGCGTGGGCCTGCTGGTGATCCTGTATGCGCGCTACTACCTGGCGCGCAACGAATCGGCGGTGCGCTTCTTCTGCCTGCTGCTGCTGTTCATGGCGGCGATGCTGGGCGTGGTGCTGGCGGGCAACCTGCTGTTGCTGGTGGTGTTCTGGGAGCTGACCAGCATCCTGTCGTTCCTGCTGATCGGCTTCTGGTCGTGGCGCGCCGATGCGCGCCAGGGCGCGCGCATGGCGCTGGCGGTGACCGGCGGCGGCGGGCTGGCGCTGCTGGCGGGGGTGCTGCTGCTGGGCCATATCTGCGGCAGCTTCGAGCTGTCGGTGGTGCTGGCGCAGGCCGGCAAGGTGCAGCACCACCCGCTGTACCTGCCGATGCTGGTGCTGGTGCTGCTGGCGGTGTTCACCAAGTCGGCCCAGTTTCCGTTCAGCTTCTGGCTGCCGCACGCGATGGCCGCGCCCACCCCGGTTTCGGCCTACCTGCACTCGGCCACCATGGTCAAGGCCGGCGTGTTCCTGCTGGCGCGGCTCTATCCGGTGCTGGACGGCACCAACAGCTGGTTCTACCTGGTCAGCATGACGGGGCTGGCCACGCTGATCGTCGGCGCCGGGCTGGCGCTGCTGCAGCGGGACCTGAAGGGCCTGCTGGCGTATTCCACCATCAGCCACCTGGGGCTGATCACGCTGCTGTTCGGCCTCGATACCCAGCTCAGCACGGTGGCGGCGATCTTCCACATCATCAACCACGCGGTGTTCAAGGCGTCGCTGTTCATGGCCGCCGGCATCATCGACCATGAAACCGGCACGCGCGACCTGGACCGCCTGCGCGGCCTGGCCCGCTATATGCCGCATACCGCGGTGCTGGCGATCGTGGCGTCGCTGTCGATGGCGGGGGTGCCGCTGTTCAACGGCTTCCTCAGCAAGGAAATGTTCTTCGGCGAGACCCTGGCGCAGGGGCTGCTGGGCGAGTTCAACTGGGTGATCCCGGCCGCGGCCACCATGGCCGGCGCGCTGACCATGGCGTACTCGCTGCGCTTTATCTACGGCGTGTTCTTCGGCGGGGGCCGGCCCGACCTGCCCAACTACCCGCCGCACGAGCCGCCGCGCTTCATGAAGGTGCCGGTGGAATTCCTGGTGGTGATCTGCCTGGTGGTCGGGCTGGTGCCGGCCTACACCGTCGGCGACCTGCTCGCGGCCGCGTCGCTGGCGACGCTGCGCGCGCCGCTGCCCGAATACAGCCTGAACCTGTGGCACGGGGTCAACCTGCCGCTGCTGATGAGCCTGGTGTCGATGGCCGGCGGCGCGACCCTGTTCTTCCTGCGCCGCGACGCGCTGCGGCGCTGGCAGCAGGCGATCGAGCACCTGAGCGCGCGGCGCTCGTTCGAACACGGCATGCGCGCGCTGGAACGCTTTGCCGCGGCGGTCACGCGCTGGCTCGAAAACGGCTCGCTGCCAACCTATATCGCGTGGATGCTGCTGGCGATGCTGGCGCTGCCGGCCTATTTCCTGGCTGACCTCGCGGCGCTGGCCGGCAGCGTGCCGGCCGGCGCCATCGACCCGATCGGCGCCGCCGCGCTGGCCTTGCTGGCGCTGTGCGCGATCGCCGTGGTGGCGACGCACCGGCAGCGGCTGCTGGCGCTGGTGCTGCTGAGCGGCTGCGGGCTGATGGTGTCGCTGGTGTTCCTGCGCTTCTCGGCGCCCGACCTGGCGCTGACCCAGATCTCGGTCGAGGTGGTGACCATCCTGCTGCTGGTGCTGGCGCTGTTCTACCTGCCGCGCGAAACTCACGACAACCCGCACGACCGCGCGCGCGCCGGCCGCCGCGTGCGCGACGCCGTGCTGGCGCTGGGCGGCGGCACGCTGCTGGCAGTGGCGGCCTACGCGGTGATGACGCGGCCGTATGACCCGGTGTCGACGTTCTACATCGAGCAGGCGGTGCCTGGCGGCGGCGGGCACAACGTGGTCAACGTGCTGCTGGTCGACTTCCGCGGCTTCGACACGCTCGGCGAGATCTGCGTGCTGCTGGTCGCCGGGCTGGCGGTGCAGGCGCTGCTCAGGGGCATGCGCCTGCCGACCCCGTCGGCGGCGCCGGATGGCCTGCCGTGGACCAGCCAGGCGCATCCGCTGCTGCTGGCGATGCTGGCGCGGCTGATGCTGCCGCTGACGCTGCTGGTGGCGGCCTTCATCCTGCTGCGCGGGCACAACCAGCCGGGCGGGGGCTTTATCGCGGCGCTGATCACCTCGGTGGCGCTGCTGCTGCAATACGTTGCCAACGGCGTGCGCTGGACCGAAGCGCGCATCGCCCCGGACTACCGCGCCATCGCCGGCGCCGGCATCCTGCTGGCGGGGCTGACCGGCCTGGGAAGCCTGGCCTTCGGCCATCCGTTCCTGACCACCGCCTTCGGCCACTTCCACCTGCCCGGCATCGGCGAGGTGGAACTGGCCACCGCCATGATCTTCGACCTGGGAGTGTTCTGCACCGTGACCGGAACCACGCTGGTGATCGTGTCTCACCTGGGCGTCCGCAATCTGCCGCCGGCACAGGCCACGGAGGACGACTGATGGCCGCGCTCTATGCCATCGCCATCGGCATCCTGACCGCCGCCGGCATCTACCTGCTGCTGCGCGAGCGCGTGTTCACGGTGGTGCTGGGGCTGACGCTGCTGTCGTATGCGGTCAGCCTGTTCCTGCTCGGCATGGGGCGACTGTCGATCGGCCAGCCGCCGGTGATCGCGCCGGGAGCCAGCTATGCCGATCCGCTGCCGCAGGCCCTGGTGCTGACCGCCATCGTCATTGCTTTCGGCATGACCGCGTTCGCGGTGGTGCTGGCGCTGCGCTCGCTCGGGCTAACCGGCAGCGACCATGTCGACGCCGCCGGCCAGCCGGAGTCGCGCGACGGCCATGCTGCCGCAGGCAGCAACGCTGGTGACAAGGAGCCGCGGCCATGAACCATGCGGTGCTGCTGCCCATCCTGGTCCCGATGTTCGCCGGCGCGCTGCTGACGGCGATGCCTGCGCAGCGTTTGCACGCGCAGCGCCTGGCCAGCGCGGTGGCGACGCTGCTGCTGGTGCCGGTGGCGGTGCTGCTGCTGCGCCATGCGGCCGGCGGCGATATCGCGGTCTACGCCATGGGCGACTGGCGCGCGCCGTTCGGCATCGTGCTGCAGCTGGACCGTACCGGCGCGATCATGCTGGCGCTGACCGCGCTGCTGGCGGTGGCCGCGCTGGCCGCGGCCGGCGAGGGCACGGCGCGCCAGGGCCGGCACTTCCACGCGCTGTTCCAGTTCCAGCTGATGGGCCTGAACGGCGCGTTCCTGGCGGGCGACCTGTTCAACCTGTTCGTCTTCTTCGAGATCCTGCTGATCGCTTCCTACGCGCTGCTGGTGCATGGGGCGGGGCGCGCGCGGGTCGGCGCCGGCCTGCACTACGTGATCCTGAACCTGGTGGCGTCGTCGTTCTTCCTGGTCGCGATCGGCGTGCTGTACGGGCTCTCGGGCACGCTTAACATGGCGCACATGGGCCTGCGCCTGGCCGGGCTGCCGGCCCAGGACCTGCCGCTGGCGGTGGCCGCGGGCGCGATGCTGATGCTGGTGTTCGCGCTCAAGGCGGCGCTGTTCCCGCTGTACTTCTGGCTGCCGCGCGCCTATGGCAGCGCAACCGGGCCAGTGGCGGCGCTGTTCGCCATCATGACCAAGGTCGGCATCTATGCCATGCTGCGTTGCGATGCGCTGATCTTCGGCGGCGCGCAGGGGCTGCTGGGGCCGTTCCTGCACGACTGGGTGTTCGCGCTGGCGCTGGCCACGCTGGCGGTCGGGGCGCTGGGCGCGCTGGCCGCGACGACGCTGCGCGCCACCACCAGCTACCTGGTGGTGGCGTCGGTCGGGCTGCTGGCGGCGTGCGTGTCGATGCAAAGCCAGGCCGGCTGGGCCGCGGCGCTGTACTACCTCCTCAGCACCACGCTGTGCACCGCCGCGCTGTTCCTGCTGGCCGACGCGCTCGAGCCCGAAGCCGCGCGCACCGACGGCGCGCCGGTCATTGCCTCGCGCCTGGCCGGGCTGCTGTACCTGGTGGGCATGGTCGCGGCGGTGGGCCTGCCGCCGCTGTCGGGCTTCCTCGGCAAGGCCATGATCCTGCGCGCCACGCCGGCGCCGTGGATGCCGGTGCTGTGGCCGGCGGTGCTGGGCTCGAGCCTGCTGCTGCTGATCGCCGTCTCGCGCACCGGCACGCGGCTGCTGTGGCGCCTGCCGCATGAGGCACAGCGCGTCGCCGAAGGCGCCGAATACCTGGACGAAGACCATCCCGGCGCGGCGCGCCTGCGGGTGCGGCCGGACGCGCGCAAGCTGGCCTGCTGCCTGCTGCTGCTGGCCGGCAACCTGGCGCTGACGGTGGCCGCGCGTCCGGTCAGCGACTACGTGGCGGATGCCGCCGCGCAACTGCTGGACCGCGCCGCCTACCTGCGGGCGGTGCTGCCCGGCGAGCGGGGGTAGGCCATGTTGCGTCGTCTGCTGCCCCATCCCTGGCTGAGCCTGATCCTGATGCTGATGTGGCTGATGCTGGCGCAGAGCATTGCGTTGGGCCACTGGCTGCTGGGCGCCGCGCTGGGGTGGGCCATCGGCCGGCTGGCCGACCGCTGGCTGGTGCTGGGGGCTTTCCGCCTGTCGCGTCCGGACCTGATCCTGCGCCTGAGCTGCCATGTACTGATCGACATCGTCAAGGCCAACCTGGAAGTGGCGGTGATGGTGCTTGGGCGCACCGCGCGCCTGCGCCCGGCATTTATCGTGGTGCCGCTCGATGTCGAGCATGAACTCGCCACCACCGCGCTGATCAGCATCGTCTCGCTCAGCCCCGGCACGCTGTGCGCCGAACTGAGCGACGACCGCCGCGCCTTGCTGGTCCATGTGCTGGACCTGGAGGAAGAGGCCGCGCTGGTCGCGCTGATCAAGTCGCGCTATGAAACCCCGCTCAAGGAGATCTTCCAATGCTTGCCATCGTGATTCCGGTCTGCCTGGCGATCCTGGGCCTGGCCTTCCTGCTGACGCTGGGCCGGCTGCTGCGCGGGCCCAGCCTGCCCGACCGCATCGTCGCGCTCGACACGCTCAACATCAACGCCATCGCACTGATCGTGGTGCTGGGCATCAGCCTGGACTCGGCGATGTTCTTCGAAGCCGCGCTGCTGATCGCGGTGATGGGCTTCGTTGCCACCGTGGCGCTGTCGAAGTACCTGCAGCGCGGCGATATCATCGAATACTAGGAGGCCGGCCCATGCTGCATCCCGTTGCCGAATTCATCGTCTGTGCGCTGCTGCTGGTGGGCAGCGTGTTCATGCTGGTCGGGGCCATCGGCCTGTTCCGGCTGCCGGATTTCTTCATGCGCCTGCATGGGCCGACCAAGTCGACCACGCTCGGCGTGGGCGGCGTGGTGCTGGCCTCGGTGGCGTATTTCAGCTTCCGCGGCGACGCCAGCCTGCATGAGCTGCTGGTGACCGCGTTCCTGTTCCTGACGGCGCCGATCAGCGCCCATATGCTGGCCAAGGCCGCGCTGCAACGACAGCTGCCGGTAGACCCGCGCACGCGCGGCAGCGGCTGGATGCCGCGCATCCGCGATTGAACGGAGCGGGCGCCAGCGCGGTCCTGCGCGCTATTTCTCCTCGATGCGCGCGCGCAGCCGTTGCGCATCGAAGGGCGCCTTGACCTTCTTGTCGTTATCGAAGTAGCAGTAGATGTCCCGGTGCGCGGCGGCGCGAGGCCGTTTCGGCGAGATCCGCTGCGCATCGGCAGGCTCGCCGCCATTGGCCCACTTGACCAGTCGCGCGGCCCAGCGGTCCAGCGCCTCGTCGGAATAGGCGCCGCCGTACAGCGTCTCGGTGCCATGCAGGCGCAGGTACAGGAAATTGCTGGTGACGTCCTTTTTTTTTTTCAAGCAGAAGACGGCATACGAGATGACCAGCGCAACCCGGTGCCGGCGCAGCAGGGCCGGGAACTCGGGCGTGCAGAAGCTGGCGTGGCGGATTTCCACCGCATGCCGGATCGGGCGCCGGCGCCGGGTCTCGCACCACGGCTCCCTGACGTTGCGGTTGTGCTGGCGCGCCAGCTCGCGCGCGCTGTGCGTGTCGTGCGGAATCAGCGAGAGGAAGCGCTCCATGCGCTGCGGATCGAAGCCGAAGTTGGGCGGAAACTGCCACAGCACCGGCCCCAGCTTTTCCTCCAGCGCCAGCACGCCGGAGGCAAAGAAGTTTGCCATCGCCGGCCGCGCCGAGTCGTCGCGAAAGCGCAGCATGTGGGTCAGGTAGCGCGGACCCTTGACGCTGAACACAAACCCGGGCGGCGTGGCCTCATGCCAGGCGCGATAGCTTTTCGGCGTCTGCAGCGCATAGTGCGAACCGTTGATCTCGATGGTCTCGACCGCGCGCGACGCGTATTCGAGCTCGCGCCGCTGCGCCAGCCCCGCGGGATAGAACACGCCGCGCCAGCCGGCATAGCGCCAGCCTGAAATGCCGATCCGGATCATCGCGATGCCCTGGTCTGTACTTTTTGCAAGCGACGGCGCCACGGTTCATGCGTTTGACCCCGAAGTTCCGTCGCGCCAGCCTGTCGAGGCGATTCTCGCAAGATTCGCGCCTTGCGCAGACCTGCGCATTTACCGCATTTCAATACGGTCGCGGCGTCTCTTGACGCCGTTTTTATGTCGAAGTCCCTATCGTGGCGGGGCGTTCCGATGCGGACGCGCTCCTCAATCCGCCACCTTCGACCATGACCTTGCCTCGCATCTGCGCCGGCCGACAAACCGCAACTGCCGCGCTGGCCGCCGCCCTGTGGCTGGCCGGCGCCAAGCCCGTACTGGCGCAAGCCACCGCCAACGCGGCTGACGCCGCGGTCCACAGCTTCAGCGCCAACCTCGCGCTCGCCACCGACTACCGCTACCGCGGCCTGACCCAAAGCAACGGCCGCCCGGCGATCCAGGGCGGCTTCGACTACAGCCATGCCAGCGGCTTCTACCTGGGCAACTGGAACTCCAGCATCAGCTGGCTGGGCGACAGCCACCCGGACGTGTCCGCACCGATCGAGATGGACTTCTACGGCGGCTACCGCCATGCATTTGGCGACAGCGGCTGGAGCACCGACGTGGGCGTGCTGCAGTACTACTATCCGGGCAGCTATCCCGACCGCTATACCAGCCCCGACACCACCGAGCTTTACGCCGGCATCGGCTACGGCCCGGTGACGCTGAAATATTCCTACGCGCCGACCAACCTGTTCGGGCTGGCCGACAGCCGTCACAGCTGGTATGCCGACCTGTCGGCCAACGTTCCGCTCGGGTTTTGGGGGCTGACGCTCAACGCGCATGTGGGCTACCAGAAAGTGCAGGTCGCCGATGCCTCGTACGCCGACTGGAAGCTCGGCCTGACCAAGGAGCTGGGCCATGGCTTCGCGCTGGCGCTGGCGTATCTCGATACCAATGCCCGGCGCGCCGTGTACACCAGCGCCAGGGGGCGCTACCTTGGCCGCGCCACCGTGTGGGGCTCGCTGAGCAAGACCTTCTAGCGGGGGCGGTTTACATTGCCCGCGATGTGTCCTACACCCACTCAGGCAACCCCGGCGACTTTGCGGCCGGGCAGGCAAGGGGGGGACGGGCCATGGGCATGCAGCAGCAGGACAAGGTCTTTGCCGGGGCGATCGCCGAGGTCTACGAGGCCCTGATGGTGCCGATGATCTTTGCGCCCTATGCCGCCGACCTGGGACGGCGCATCGCCGCGCTGCGGCCGCGCCGGGTGCTGGAGCTGGCCGCCGGCACCGGGGCGCTCACGCGGGAGCTGGCCCGGCGCCTGCCGGCGGACACCCTGGTGGTCGCCACCGACCTCAATGCACCGATGCTGGCACGCGCGCAGGCCGCGGGCACCGCGCGCCCGGTGCAATGGCGCGAGGCCGACGCGCTGCGGCTGCCGTTCGACGACGCCAGCTTCGACCTGGTCGCGTGCCAGTTCGGCACGATGTTCTTCCCGGACAAGGGCAGGGCCTTTGCCGAGGCCCGCCGCGTGCTGGTGCCGGGCGGCACGCTGGTGTTCAACGTGTGGGACCGGATCGAGTTCAACGCCTTTGCCCGCGATATCACCGCGGCCCTGGCCACGCTGTTCCCCGAGGCGCCGCCCGATTTCATGGTCCGCGTCCCGCACGGTTACCACAGCCAGGCCGCGATCGAGCAGGACCTGCGCAGCGGCGGGTTTACGGCGGGCGCGGTATTCGAGACCGTCACCGAAACCAGCCACGCAGCCGCCGCGCGCATCGCCGCCACGGCGTTCTGCCAGGGCACGCCGCTGCGCACCGAGCTGGAAGCGCGCGGGCCGGACGCCCTGGCGCGCGCGACCGGTCACTGCGAGCGGGCGCTGATCCAGGCCTATGGCGCCGGGCCGCTGGCCGGCCCGATGCAGGCGCACGTGGTCATGGTCGCCGCGCCCTGAAGCCACGTCCGGGCCCTTCACGGCCCGCGCAGGGGGTGCGCAATTCGACGGCGGCAGCGAAGCGCCGGGCTGCAAATTCTGCAACGCTGCTCCGCGGCTTGCTCGATACGACTGCCGTACAGGCCATCACGGGAGCCAGCGTGCGGCCTTGCATCGTGGAACGAAAGTTGCGTGGTTCTGGCTTCCCGCTGCCGGCGGCCCGCTGCGGAAATCAGGGCCGGCCTGTACGGGGGAGCAAGTCCTCAGACCGACCGACGTGTCACGACAAGGAGTTGGCAATGAAACCAGGTTCGAGCGGGAAGACCGCAGGCAAGACCTCAGGCAAGACCGCTGGCAAGGCCGGCCCCGACCGGAAGAACCCGGGCGCGCGCATGGACCGCGACGCCAGCGAGATCAAGAGCCGCAGCGCCGATCCGGGGCAAAGCAGCTATGGCGGCTTCCGCAACGAGGATCCGCGCCGGCAGCACCAGGCTGAAACCGGCAAGCCGAAGAAGCCAGCGCGCTAGTGCCGCACGCTATTGCCGCAGGAAGCCGGAGATGGCTTCGGCATAGCGGCGCACCACGGCCTGGCGCTGGTGGTCGGCCAGGAACAGGCGCAGGCCTGGCTCGCTGCGGCGCGACTCGCCGGCGCAAACGGCCAGCATCGTTTCGCACAGCGAGTCCACGCCAGGGTCCACCACCCAGCCGAAGCCGTCGACCGCCTCGGGCAGCCCGCCGCGACGCGTGACGATGACTTCGCAGCCGGCTGCCAGGCCTTCGAGGGCGACGATGCCGAACGGCTCGTAGCCGATCGACGGCACCACCAGGCAGGCATGCTGCGCCAGCATCGCCGCCACCACCGCGGGCCGCTGCGCGCCGGCAAAGGTCACGGCCTCGGCGCACTCCAGGGTTGCCGCCAGGGCCACCAGCACCGCGTACTGCGGCCCGTCGCCGATCACCGTCAGGCGGGCCTCGGGCCGCATTGCGCGCAGCCTGGCGAAGCTGCGCAGCAACAGGTCGACTCCTTTCTCTGTGACCAGCCGCCCGACAAAGGCGAAGCTGCCCGCCGGGCGCGGCGCGGCAGCGGGCTGGAACATGTCGTCGCGATAGCCGTTGTGAATCACCAGTGGCTGGCCTGGCAGCCATCCGGCCAGGTACCGGCTGACGCAGATGTTGTGGTAGAAGCGCGACATCCAGCGCTTGACGTTGCCCGCCGTGAAACGCCGCGTCTCGCCATAGTGGCTGTATGGGCCATGATGCGTCAGCACGATGCGGCGCCGTAGCACAGTGGCCAGCAACACGTCGTAGAAAGTCAGGCCGACGAACACCACCAGCGGGTGCCGAAGCATGGCGCGCGCCAGCTCGGCCATGCCCGCCACGCGCGTGACCGGATAGGGGAACGCCGGCGCGTCGCCCGCGGCTGCCGGCGTGCGCGTCGCCAGCTCGATGCGATAGCCCAGCTCGGTCAGCCCCAGCGCCAGGTCTTCGGCAAAGCGCTCCATGCCGCCCACCGACGGGTGGAACGGCGCGCTGAATATCAGCAGATCGGGCAGCGGCGGCGCGATGTCCGGGGGCTCGGGCTGGCTCATCCTCGTTGCGCTCCATGGCTTGCACAGCACAGGCCCCGCTGGGGGGACGGCGATGTTCCAGCATGCCGGCAGCCGGTGCGGCGTTCTGTTCGCTGGCGCACGGTGGACAGTCCGGCGCAGGAGGCAACAGCGGACCCGCCACCGCATCGAGCGCCTTCAGGCGCCGCCGCGGGCGGTGGGACGAACGGTCAACTGCGCGTCCCGTATTGCAAAATGGGCTGGCCGGCAAGTGGTTAGAATCCCCGGTCCATGCAGCCGTTCAGCACCGTAGCGCGACGCTGCCCCGGCGGGGACCTCCCCGAGAACTGCAGGGCAGGGCGTGTCCTCTCCGGGACCTGCCCGCAGTGTCGAGACATAACGCGCATGCCCCCACGTACTTACTCTGTCGTGATCGCCGACGATCACCCGGTGATCCAGCTCGCGGTCAAGAGCACCCTGGGCGCGGTCCCCGACCTGAACGTCTGCGCGACGTGCTCGTCGGGCAAGGAACTGTTCGCCGCGCTGGTCACGCATCGCCCCGACCTGATCGTCACCGACTTCACCATGGGCCGTTCCGAGGGCAATGACGACGGGCTGCGCCTGATGCAGCGGCTCAGGCAGTCCAGCCCCGCCACGCCGGTGGTTGTGTTTACCATGCTGACAAATGGCGGCCTGCTCACGCGCCTCAGGGAGGCGGGCGTCGCCGCGATCGTCGGCAAGAACGAGGATCCGGCCGTGCTGCGGCAGATTTGCCTCGACGCGCTGGCCGGCCACCGCCAGCGCCTGTCGCCGGCGATCGCCGGCCTGATGGCGAGCGCCGGCGCGCGCGCCGATGGCGCCGCGAGCCCGCTGTCCCCCAGGGAGATCGAGGTGGTGCGCATGTTCGCGGCGGGCAGCACCGTCACGGCCATCGCCGCCTACCTGCATCGGTCGCTGGCGACCGTCGCGACGCAGAAGCGCTCGGCCATGCGCAAGCTGAACATCACCAGCAATGCCGACCTGGTCGCCTACGCGCGCGACCACGGCCTGGCATGACGCCCGGCCCGTTCGAGCCGCCCGCGCCGGCGCCAGCGCAGGCCGACCTGCAAGCCATCGAACGCAACCTGCAGCGAGAACGCCGGGTCTTTGCGATGGTGGCGCTGCTGCTGGCACTGGTCGTGGTCGCCAGCGCCG
Organism: Cupriavidus taiwanensis; assembly: GCF_900250075.1. Lineage (NCBI taxonomy): Bacteria > Pseudomonadati > Pseudomonadota > Betaproteobacteria > Burkholderiales > Burkholderiaceae > Cupriavidus > Cupriavidus taiwanensis. The sequence continues at coordinate 1,951,071 of NZ_LT977070.1, read as the reverse complement.
CGGCAACCGTGCTGGTCCGGCTGAACGGCTCGTTGCGCGCGCAGGAGCAGGTGGCCAGCCTGTATGAGCAAGGCGTGGTCGATGCCCTGCTGGCACGCCGCAGCACGCTGGCCGCGACCAACCTGATCCTGGAACTGCACGCCAGTGGCACGTTTCCGGCCGCGCCGGGGCGGCCGGGCGGCCACCTGTGCAGGCGGGTCGCGCCGTCTGCGCCCGCGGACGAGGTGCTGCAGCGCAGTTGCGACCAGGCGGTCCGTACGCTGACGGCCGCCAGCCAGAAGCCTTCGATCGAGATGATCTCGCTGGCCAGCGGCGCCATGTATCGCTACGAGGCGGCGCCGCCGCGAATGCCGCCCGCGGCGATCAGCGCCGCGGTGCTGGAGAGCTTCCGCAGCCGCGACCCCGACCTGCTGCAGGCGGCCAGAGAGAAGCGCGTGATCTGGAAGGGCATCCCGGCCGGCACGCACGGGCATGAGCCGGAGATACTCGGCGCATCGCTGGTCGCACAGGGCGACGCGCTCTACGCCATCGTGCTGACGCGCATGCCGCTGCGCGAGCTGCTGCGGCCAGCGGGGCCCGACCTGCCGATTCCCGAACCGGTCGTGTTCGACAGTGGCGGCACGCCGCTGGTGGCAGCGGCTGCGCGCGCCGGCATGCAGCGCCTGGACCAGCGGCTGGCGCTGCAGCCGGACGGGCTGTTCCACTGGGTTGCGGACTATGGCTGGGCCTTGCGCCGCCCGCCGCTGGTGGCCGACTTCGGGCACCTGATCTTTGCGCTGCCGATCGGCCACCAGCTTCGGGACATGGCGGGCGAGCTGAGCGTGATCGGCCTGATCGCCGCCGTGCTTATCGGCTTGCTGCTTGCGATGTACCGCTACTGGAACTATCGCTTCCTCACCGGCACCTATGCCGAATCGGCGCGCGCGCAGCGGCTGCTGCACGAGGCGAAGCTCGCCAGCGATGCTGCCGCCAGGGCCAGGGTGGCGTTCTTTGCGTCGATGAGCCATGAGATACGCACGCCGCTTGCGTCGCTGCTGGGCAACATGGAGCTGGTCGCGATGGGCGCGCTGGAACCGGCGCAGCGGGCACGCGTCAGTGCCATGCAGATGTCGGCCGAGGGCCTGCTGCAGATCGTCAACGACGTGCTCGACTTTTCCCGCATCGATGTCGGCGCCTTCAGCCTTGCCGAGGAACCGGTATCCGTCACGACGTTTTTCAGCGCAATCGCGCTCGCGCACGCGCCGCTGGCGGGGCAGCGCAAGCTGGGCTTCCTGGCGGTGTACGGCAGCGAGCTGCCCGCAAGCGTCGAACTCGATCCGGTGCGCGTGACCCAGATCGTCGGCAACCTGCTCGGCAATGCGTTCAAGTTCACGCCAGCGGGCAAGGTCGTGCTGCGCGCGCGGTGGGTGGACGGGCACCTGGAGATCGTCGTCTCCGATACCGGCATCGGCATCGCCGAGGCGTGCAAGGGGCGGCTGTTCCAGCCGTTCTCCCAGGCCGGCGACAGCCGCCTCAGCCAGGCGCGTGGAACCGGGCTTGGCCTGTCGGTCTGCCTGCGGCTGGTGGAGCGGATGCAGGGTCATATCGCGCTGGACAGCATGGTGGGAGTCGGCACGCGGGTCACGGTGCGCCTGCCGCTGCGGGTGGCCGATGCGGCGCCGTCGCCGCGGCTGCGGCTGCCGCGCAGCCGGACGCTGGTGCTGGCGCGCGAGGCCGAATGTCTCGAAGGCCTGCTGAACCATTTCGACTGGGGCGCATGCCAGCCATCGGCGCGCACGGACACCGATGCGCCGGTGGACGCCGACAGCCATGACTGCCTGCTGGTGGCCGATGGCTTCGATCCCGCCGAAGTCATCGCCTGGTGGCGCAGGCCGGCCGCGATCGTGTGGCTGAAGCAGTCTGGGCCGCCCGTCGCGACCACGCGGCCCGACGGCGGCAGCGAGGTGTCAGCCTACAGCCTGACCGGCATCCACGCCGCCGTCGTGGCGGTGGTAAACAAGGTGCAGGCGTTGCCGCAGCCGGCCGCCAGCCAGGCCGGCCTCGATGAACCGGCGCGCGTGCCTGCGCCGCTGGCCGGACGCGTGGTGCTGGTCGCCGAAGACAACCTGCTCAACCGCAACCTGCTGCGGGACCAGCTGCTCGCCCTGGGGGCCAGCGTGATCGAGGCGGGCAACGGCGACGAGGCCATGGCCATGCTGCGACAACATGGCGATGGCGTGGACGCGCTCCTGACCGACATCGACATGCCGGTGATGAACGGCTTCGACCTGCTCGGCGAAATCAGAGCTGCCGGCATGCCAATCCCGGCGTATGCCGTGAGCGCCAGCGCGCAGCCCGGCGACGTCGCGCGCGGGATGGCGGGCGGGTTCAGCGGCTACCTGACCAAGCCGGTGTCTCTCGCCGCGCTCGCCTCGGTGCTTGCCCGCATCGACGCTACGGCAGGGCAGCGGCAAGCCGCACAGGCTGCCACGCCGGCGGATGAGGCGCTGCCCGAACTGCCGGCGGTGCCCGGCGAATATGCCGAAGCCTTCCTTGCGCAGACTGGCGCGGACCTGGCGCAATACGATGCCATCCGGGCCGCGCGCGACGTGCATCGGCTGGAACGGCTGCTGCATCGCATCTCGGGCACCCTGGCCGTGCTCGGCGGCTCGCAGCTGGCCGAGCTGTGCGCCGACCTGCGCGACTATGCGACGGAAAAGATGGACAAGGCGAACGAGGCGGAGTGGGACGACGAGATCGAATGCCAGTCCGGCTTCATCGCGCAGTGCCTGCGGCGGATGTGCGAGGCGCTGGTGGCCGGCCAGGCGGCCGCTTAAAAGCTGCTAGAGGACGGCGCACGCTTCGGCGCTGCCGGCCAGCATCAGCCCGACCGGCGCGTCGCTGCGCAGCAGCACGCACAGGTAGCCGCCGGTGAGTTCCTCCAGACGTCGGTCCTGCCACAGCGGTGGCAGCGGCACCGTGGCGGCGTGCCGCTTGCCTCCGGCGGACCCGGCGCCGGGCGCGCCGGTGGCGGCATCGGTCCAGCTGACCTCGATCGCCTTGTCGGGCCGCTCGCCAGGGAAGCAGAACGTCGGCGACGACTGCGAGTGGCGCGACACCGGCCCGGTTTCGCAACGGCCGGCGCGCACGCCGGTCACGTCATGGCCGGTACGGTTGACGGCGACGATCCGCGTCCATGGCCACGGTTCCTGGAACGGGTTCAGGGTCTCGGCAGTGGGAATCGCGCATCCGCTCAGGGTGCTTGCGGCGGCAATGACGCCGGCGCACATCAGGGAAACAGCATTCATGGTGGCAACGGGTTCACGCGGACCCGGGCGAAACCCGGGTGTGTGCGAAGGCCGTCAGCGTATGCGCGGCCGGGGCGCGCGGGCTATCACAGGACTTCGAATCCGCGCGGCAAGGCCGGGCTGCGGTGAATGTGTCGAGCGTCCCGTGCCGACTTTCTAATTCCTTTGATAGCCGGAGACCGAGGCGCTGCCATAAGGTGTGCGCTCTGCCGGGACGCGGCCGGCGCGCCGGTGCGCATCGACGGCCGCGCAAGGACTTCGGAGAAACTGCAAACATGATCGAGAACTGCCGATCGGCTGCCACGGCGACAGCCATCGCACTGCTGGTGATGGCCGGCGCGCAGGCGCATGCCCGGCACCCGGCCACGCCCGCGCAGCCAGCGGCCTCGGACCTGCCGCCCGCATGCACGGGTGCCGGGCTTGCCGCGACCACGGCGGCGTGCCGCGCTGCGGACGATCCCGGCCGCAGCAAGTACAACCTGCTGTACGCCGACGACGCGCCGGAAGCCGTGGACACCGTGCCGCAAACAGAACCCGCGCCCTCGGACCAGCCGGCGCGACGCACCTCGCTGGACGCGCCCCGCGCGGGCTTGCACGGCGCGGCGGCAGGCTCCTAGGCCCATGTGCGCGGCAGCGCCGCGCCCCGTGTTCCATCCCATCGTTACGTCATGAAACTGCGACCACACCTGCTGGCGGGCATCGCCCTGCTGGCGTCGACTGAACCCGCGTTCGCCTCGCTGCTCAGCGGCAAGGCACTCGAGACCGCCGCCAACGCCATCTCCTGGGTGGTGCTGGTGTTCGTGCCGGCAGGCGCGATCTACCTGTTCTGGATGCTCCATATCTGGCCGGAGCGGATCGCGCAGCGCAAGCGCCATCCGCAGCAGGAGGCGATCCACGCGCTGTGCCTGCTCTCGCTGTTCTTCGGCGGGCTGCTATGGCCGCTGGCCTGGCTCTGGGCGCATACCAAGCCGGTGTTCTACCGGGCCGCCTATGGCACCGACAAGGCACCGGAAGACCATGGCGCCGCGGCGCAGCGCGTCGCCAGCGCCATGCGCGGGCGCAAGGAGCCGACCTGAATGGACGCTCTGCTGCTTGCGGCCTACGCGCTGGTTGTATGGCTGATCTTCTTCAAGTTCAGATGGCTGCCGTGGAACGCGACCGCGATGGTGATCGTGGTCACGATCCCGGTGGTCGCGCTGACGCTGATGGTCCTGACGCTCAACGTGGTCGCGCCGTCTTCCCATGACGTGCGCGTCATCGGCAAGGTCCTGCAGGTGGTGCCGCAGGTACGCGGTCGCATCGTCGAGCTCCCGGCCGAGGGAAACCGGCGCTACCGGAAGGGCGATGTGCTGCTGCGCATCGATCCGACTCCGTATCAGGCCTCGGTGCGCCAGCTCGAGCGCCGGCTGATGGCCGACGACGCCGCGCTGGCCGAGGCGCAGGCATCGGCGCGCCAGCTCGGCGAATCCGTGCGTGGCGCGGCCGGCAGGGTGAGCACGGTGACGGCCAGGCTGACACTGGCGCGCCAGCGGCTCAAGGAACAGGATGCGCTGCTCGCGGCCGGCGCGGGCGCGAAGTTCGATCGGGATGAGGCGCTGTCGCGCCAGCGCGAACTGGAAGGCGAACTGGCCAGCGCGCAGGCCGCCGAGGACGAGGCCAGGCAGAAGCTGTCCGCCAAAAGCCAGGGCGAGTACGCGGCCATCGCCACGGCGCGCGCCCGGCGCGCGGAAACCGAAGTCCTGCTGGAGCAGGCCAGGTGGGAGCTGGAGCAGACGGTGTACCGCGCCCCCGCCGATGGCAGGGTCGTGAACCTGCAGGTGCGCGTCGGCACCATGCTGGTCCCGTTCCCGTTCTCGCCGGCCTTCAGCTTTGTCGAGGACCAGCAGGAGGTGCTCGCCTTCTACCGGCAGAACGAGCTCTACCGGGTCAGGGAAGGCGACCTCGCGGAGATCTTTCTGCCCACGCATCCGGGCCAGATCATCAAGGCGCGGGTCGACTCGATCGTCTGGGCGCAAGCGCAGGGGCAGGTGGCGCAGGGCGGCATGATCCCGAGCACGGGCACCACCGACGCCGTGCCCAACCGCTTCGCGGTCAAGCTGGCGCTGCTTGAAGCGTCAAGGCAGCACCTGCCCGTCGGTGCCGTCGGCGCCGGCGCAATCTATACCGAACACCTGAAGATGTTCCATATCGTCCGGATGGTGTTCCTGCGCGTCAGCTCCAAGCTCAACTACCTGGTACTCAAACTTCACTAGAGGGATGCCCGTGTCGTCATACGCCAAGAAGAGGGTTCCGGCGGCGCTGTCGATGGCTGCCGCGATGCTCTGCGGCTGCGCCCTGCAGGCGCCGCCAGAAGGCGCCGACCTGATGCGCCAGGCCGTGCCGGTGCTTGAAGGCAAGCCCGCCTGGGTCAACCCTGCCGTGGCGGGCAACCCCGCCGACGGCTGGCTTGCCAGCTTCGACGATGCCGAACTGCAGCGGCTGGTGCGCGAGGCCATCGCGCACAACGGCGACCTGCGGCTCGCCGAGGTACGGGTCCGGCAGGCGCAGGCGCTGGTCGCCATCGAGGGCAGCGGCCTGCTGCCGGATGCGGCCGTGAAGGGCAGGGCGGGCAATTCCGAGACCCAGATCCTTTCCATCGGCGCAAGCTGGGAAATCGACCTGTGGGGACGCATCCGCGCGCAGGCGCGGGCCGGACAATCCCGCTACGCTGCCGCGCGGGACGACCAGCTGTGGGCCCGGCGCGTCGTCGCCGCGGCCACGGCCCGGGCATGGTTCACGCTGATCCAGCACGCGCAACGCGAAGCGCGGCTGCGGCAAGCCGTCGCCATCCACGACCAGCTGCTGCGCATCGCCGGCCAGCGGGTTGCCATCGGCGCCGCGCCGGACACCGAGCTGGTGCAGGCGCGCAATGCGCGCCGGTCGCGGGTCGATGCGCTGGAGTCGGCAAGGCTGGCCAGCAGCCAGGCCGCGCAGGCGCTGGAACTGCTGCTGGGACGCTATCCGGCCGGCGAGATCGGCAGCATGGCGTCCGGGCGCGACCTGCCGCCCGTGCCCCCGGCGCCGCAGGCCGGGTTGCCCGCGGACCTGCTCGACCGCCGCCCGGACCTGAGCGCGGCCGCGCACCAGGTTGCCGCGGCTTTCGATATGAAGCAGTCGGCGCAGGCGGCGCGCCTGCCGCGCATTGCCATCAGTGCCGCCATCACCGATATCCGCAGCGACGTATTCCTGCTCAACCAGGCCGGCAGCCCAATCAAGGGACTGAACGGCTCCTTCTTCGCGCCGCTCTTCAGCGGCGGCGAACTCAAGGCCCGGGTCGACTACTACACCGCCGAACAAAAGGCCGCCCTGATCGCCTATGGCAACCAGGCGCTGGCCGCGCTGGGCGAGGTCGAAGCGGCGCTGCAGGCCGAATCCAGCCATGCCGGGCGCACCCGGCAACTGCAGGACCGGGTAGCCGAAAGCCGGGAGCTGGTCCGGCGCGAGGAAGCCCGTGCCGGGATAGGCGCGTCCGACATGCGCGGCGTGCTGAAGGAGCGCCAGTCATTGCTGGCGGCCGAGATCGACTGCATCGACGCGCACGGCCGGCACCTCCAGCAGCGGATCGCGCTGTTGTTGGCGCTGGGCGGAGACTGGAGCGCGGCGGCGGGCTGACTTGCCGTTGCTGGCGGGCGCCGCCTGAGCGCTGCCGACCAGCTCGCCAGCCAGGCGCGGCGGCTGCGCGGCTCCTTGGGCGGGCGCAGCTTGCGCGGCCAGAAGCCGGCGTCGATCATGAGCCGGCGCACCGTCTCCTTGGCGAGATCGATGGCATGGCGCTCGCGCAGCTTCTCGGCGGCGAGCGTCGGCCCGAAGTCGGACATTTGAACTTAGCCGGAACCGGACATTACCGCTGAGCTGCTACAAGCTACT
>NZ_LT977070.1:1752602-1943778 GCF_900250075.1 Cupriavidus taiwanensis | reverse complement strand
AAGCTAAAAGACCGAAGTCTTTCGCCTCCGCTATCAAGCGCCCACACTTATCGGTTGTTTGTTTGTTAAAGAACTTCGCTCACCGGCTTTGCCGTTCAGCGCGCTGCGTTGTCTGCAGCGAAGGAACGAGACTTTAAAGAAATTTTTTCGATTAAGCAACTGATTTCGAAAAATTCTTTATTGCGCTGCGCGCCCTCTTTCGAGTCAATTATTGCGCGCCGTTCCTTGCCCGTTGCGCGATGCCTTGCGAACGAGGGGGCGAATCTTAATACCGGCGACGTCCGCCTGGCAAGCACTTTTCTTGGAAACAGCATAAGAGCCGGTTGCAGCACTTGATACCGATACCTGCTTGCGGGCAGGCAGCACGCATTCCCGCGCGCCGTATTAGCGCCGCCGGGTTACTGAGGAAACAGTGCCATCTGGCCCGACAACAGCGTTTCGAACTCATCGTCCAGAAAAGGCAGGATCGCGTCGGCGATCGGCTGCAGTTGCCGGCTCACATAGTGGGCATAGTCGATTGGCGCCGAGCGTGCTTCGAGCGGCTCTGGCCCGGCGATGGTCATCACATAGCTGATCCAGCCGCCACGCTGGTACTGGGGTGGCCTGCCGTGGCGCGCGTTAAAGTCGTCGGCAAGGCGCGCGGCGCGCACGTGCGGCGGCACGTTGCGCTGGTACTCGTCAAGCCGGCGCCGCAGCCGCTTGCGGTAGACCAGTTCCTCGTCGAGTTCGCCGGCCAGCGTGCGGCGCACGATGTCGCGCACATAGTCCGCATACGGCTCGCGGTTGAAGACTTTTTCGTAGAGCGTTTGCTGGAAGCGCTGCGCCAGCGGCGACCAGTCGGTGCGCACCGTCTCCAGCCCCTTGAACACCATCTCGCGCGTGCCGTCGGGACGCTCCACCTGGCCGGCATAGCGCTTCTTGCTGCCCAGCTCGGCGCCGCGGATGGTCGGCATCAGGAAGCGCCGGAAGTGCGTCTCGAACTGCAACTCCAGCGCGCTTTCGAGCCCGTAGGTCTGCCACAGATGGTCGCGCCACCAGTCGTTGACGTAGGCCACCAGGCTGCGCCCGATCTGCGCGGCGTCGGCTTCGGTGCGGGCGCGGCGCAGCCAGACGAAGGTCGAGTCGGTATCGCCGTAGATCACCTCGTAGCCGCGCGCCTCGATCAGCGCCCGGGTCTGCCGCATGATCTCGTGCCCGCGCATGGTGATCGACGATGCCAGCCGCGCATCGAAGAAGCGGCAGCCGCTGGAGCCGAGCACGCCGTAGAACGCGTTCATGATGATCTTGAGGGCCTGCGCCAGCGGTTTGTTGCCATCGCGCTTGGCGGCCTCGCGGCCCTGCCACACCCGTGCCACGATGGCCGGCAGGCAGTGTCTGGTCCGCGAAAAGCGCGCCCCGCGGAAGCCCGGCACCGCATCGGCGTCGTCCGGATGCGCCAGGCCTTCGACCAGGCCAACCGGATCGATCAGGAAGGTGCGGATGATCGACGGGTAGAGGCTCTTGTAGTCCAGCACCAGCACGGATTCATACAACCCTGGGCGCGAGTCCATGACGAAGCCACCCGGGCTGGCCTCGGGCGCTTTCTCGCCGAGGTTGGGCGCGACCAGACCCTGGCGGTGCATCAGCGGCATGTACAGGTGCGTGAACGCCGCCACCGAGCCGCCGCTGCGGTCGGCCGGCAAGCCCGTGACCGTGGCACGCTCGAGCAGGAACCGCAGCAACTCGGTCTTCTCGAAGATCCGCGTCACCAGCTCGCAGTCGCGCAGGTTGTAGCGCGCCAGTGCCGGCTTGTCATGGGCGAACATGCGGTCGATCGCGTCCATGCGGTCGTACGGATTGTCGATGGCCTTGCCTTCGCCGAGCAGCGCCTGCGCCACCCCGTCGAGGCTGAAGGACGGAAAACTCCAGGTGGCGGAGCGCAGCGCCTCGATGCCGTCGATGATCAGGCGCCCCGGCGCGCTGGCGAAGAAGTGCTGCTGCGCATTGTGCTCGCGCCATTCCATTTCCGTGCCGCCGCGCCCCAGCCGCAGCGGCACCTGGAACCGGCGCGCCTGCTCCTGCAACACGCGCAGGTCGAACTGCACCAGGTTCCAGCCAATGATCGCATCGGGATCGTGGTCGGCCATCCACTGGTTCAGGCGGTGCAGCAATTCGGGCCTGGTGGCGCAGTAGGTCAGCGCGAAATCGACGTCGACCGGCGCTTGCGGCGCCGGCCCCAGCACGTAGACCTGGCGCTGGCCGCAGCCTTCGAGCGCGATCGAATAGAGCTCGCCCGCCGCGCTGGTTTCGATATCGAGCGACACCAGGCGCAGCGCCGGCCGGTAGTCGGCCGACGGCTTCATCTGCGCGTTGCGCAGCACGCCGGCGCCATCCGGCTCGCCGTCGAACCACACCGGCGCGGTGATGAAGCGCTCCATCAGGTAGCGCTCCGGCGGGCGGATATCGGCTTCATACACGTCCACGCCGGCATCGCGCAGTGTCCTGGCCAACTGGATCAGCTGCCGGTGCTGGGCGCAGTACAGTCCCAGCACCGGCCTGCGCTGGAAATCGCGCAGCGCCAGCGGGCGCAGTTCGACCGCGCGCTCGCGCGACAGCAGTGCCTCGGCACGCTCGCGCTGCACCTGCGGCACAAAGGCAACCGATGGCTGCAGCGCCAGCCGTAGCCGGCGCGGCCCGTCATCCGTCGCCAGCCAGAATTCCACTTCGGTCCCGTCTGGCGTATCACGCCAGTGACGGGTCAGGATGAAGCCTTGCTGAAGTGCCACGTTGCAGAAACAGGAATGGAAATTCGCGCGATGCCCGCGTACGCAAGCCGACCGCTACGCCGCGCACCCGCTGGGTCGACCGCGCGCTGCATCAACCAGGCGCTGCGCCCCGCCTTGCCGCCTCGATCGTGGCAATGTCGATCTTGCGCATCGTCATCATCGCGTCGAACGCGCGCTTGGCCGCGGCGCGGTCCGGGTCGGTGATCGCCGCCAGCAGCGCACGCGGCGTGATCTGCCATGACAGGCCCCAGCGGTCCTTGCACCAGCCGCACTCGCTTTCCTGGCCGCCGTTGCTGACGATGGCATCCCACAGCCGGTCAGTCTCGGCCTGGTCGTCGGTCGCGATCTGGAACGAGAAGGCCTCGCTGTGCTTGAAGTGCGGGCCCCCGTTCAAGCCCACACACGGGATGCCGGCGACGGTGAACTCGACCGTCAGCACATCGCCCTCCTTGCCGTCCGGATAGTCGCCCGGCGCGCGCATCACCGCGCCGACGGCGCTGTCGGGAAAGGTCTTGGCATAGAAATTCGCCGCTTCCAACGCATCGCGGTCGTACCACAGGCAGATCGTGTTCTTGCCAGGCATGTTGCGTCTCCTTGTAGACACGGCGCCGGGAATCCGGCGCCGGGTGGGCGATGGGCCAGCGTGCCGTTGCGACCGGCGCCGTTGGCCGGGACTCCAATGTCTCACACTCCGGAGGGCAATGCAGGCCGTGGCGGCGCCACATGGACTGGAAGCCTGATGGCATGCTGCGCCCGAAGCACGCCGGCTTCGCTAGCCTTTGGCCGCGCGGACGAAGGCGTCGCGGGCGGTGATGCGCCCGACGTAGTCCTGGATGCAGCGGCTTTCGCGGATGCGGGGCGCACCGAACTGTCCCGCCCACGCCAGCGACGCGCCGAGGTAGACGTCGGCGGCGCTGAAGCTGTCGCCGAGCACGAAGGGACCTGGTGACAGGGCTTTTTCGATGGCGTCGATGACTTCGTCATAGTCGCCCCAGCCGACGGTCTGCTTGGGCAGCGGCGCCTGGGCACGCATCATGCGGTCAGTCAGCGCGGGCTCGAAGCAGCTGCCGCAGAAGAACAGCCACCGCAGCACCGTGCCGCGCGCGGACGAGCCCGGCGGCGGCATCAGCCCCGCGTCCGGATAGGCATCGGCGAGCCACGCGATGATCGCGCCGTTCTCGGTCAGCACGGTGCCGTCATCCAGCACCAGCGTGGGAATCTTGCCCATCGGATTGATCGCCAGGAAAGCCGGCGCCCGGCTTTCCCCCTTGGCGATATCGAGGTGCTGCAACGCGTAGTCGGCGCCAACCTCCTCCAGCATCCAGCGCGCCACCGACGCGCGGCTCTGGGGGTTGTAGTAAAGCGTCATGGTCATACCGTCCTCCCGGCCTCGGCCCAATGGATTCGAGGCAGCAGGATAGCACCGACCCGGCGCCGTCAGTCGCTGAAAGCGAGCAGTTGCGCGCCTTCGGCAACCTGCTCGCCGATGCCGTAGAGCACTTCGCTGACGACACCGTCGGCGGGGGCGCAGATGGTGTGCTCCATCTTCATCGCCTCCATCACCAGCAGCGGCGCGCCGCGCGCGACCGCGTTGCCGGCCTCGACCATCACTGCGATGACCTTGCCCGGCATCGGCGCGGTCAGCTTGCCGCCCTCGCCTTCGGCCTCGCCGGCATGGGCGAGCGGATCGAGCCAGGCCAGCGTGGCGTGGCGGCCGCCATGGAAGACGTGGAATTCGTCGCCATCCAGGTGAACCTGCCCGTGCGCGCGCCGCGTGCCGAGGTTGACGCGGATATCGTCGGCCTGGCAGGTATAGGCAAAGGGCGCGGCCTGGTCGGCGTAGATCAGGGTGCTGCCACGCGCATTGCTGTCCAGCTTCACGTCGAGCACCTGCTCGCCATAGCCGAAACGCAGCCTGCGCGACACGCCGCCGTTCAGCCGCCACGCGCCGGCGTGGGTCCACGGCGAGTGCTGGTCGGCGGCGTCGATGCGGCGCTGCTGGTTTTCGCGCGCCAGCAGCGCGGCCACCGCCAGCGCGATCAGCTCCATGCCGACCGGCGCGGGCGGCGGGAACAGGACCGCCTCGTTGCGCGCGATCAGGCCGGTGTCGAGATCGGCGGTGCGGAACGCCTCCGACTTGACCAGCCGCTGCAGGAACGCCACGTTGGTCGACAGACCGACCACGTGATAGGCCGCCAGCGCCTGGCGCATGCGCGCCAGCGCCTCGTCGCGGTCCTTGCCCCAGACGATCAGCTTGGCGATCATCGGGTCGTAGAACGGGCTGATGGTGTCGCCCTCGCGCACGCCGGCGTCGATGCGCACGCCGGCCGGGCCGTGGGCATCCTCGCCACGCATGAACTGCACCGCCGGCGGCGTGCGCAGGAAGCGCAGCGTGCCGGTGGACGGCAGGAACTGCTTGTCGGGATTCTCGGCGTAGATGCGTGCTTCCAGCGCATGGCCGTCGATGCGCAGTTGCTCCTGCGTCAGCGGCAGCGGCTCACCGGCGGCGACGCGCAGCTGCCATTCGACCAGGTCCTGGCCGGTGATCATCTCGGTCACCGGGTGTTCGNTCGCCACGCATGAACTGCACCGCCGGCGGCGTGCGCAGGAAGCGCAGCGTGCCGGTGGACGGCAGGAACTGCTTGTCGGGATTCTCGGCGTAGATGCGTGCTTCCAGCGCATGGCCGTCGATGCGCAGTTGCTCCTGCGCCAGCGGCAGCGGCTCACCGGCGGCGACGCGCAGCTGCCATTCGACCAGGTCCTGGCCGGTGATCATCTCGGTCACCGGGTGTTCGACCTGCAGGCGGGTGTTCATCTCCATGAAGTAGAACGAGCCGTCCTCGCCGTTGGAATAATCGGCGATGAACTCCACCGTGCCGGCGCCGACGTAGCCAACCGCCTTGGCCGCGGCCACCGCCGCCTCGCCCATGGCGCGGCGGCGCTCCTCGGTCATGCCGGGCGCCGGCGCTTCCTCCAGCACCTTCTGGTGGCGGCGCTGCACCGAGCAGTCGCGCTCGAACAGGTAGACGCAGTTGCCGTGGGTATCGGCAAACACCTGGATCTCGATATGGCGCGGACGGGTCAGGTACTTCTCCACCAGCACCTTGTCGTCGCCGAAGCTGGCGCTGGCCTCGCGCTTGACCGACGCCAGCGCGGCCTCGAAGCCGTCGCCGGACTCGACCACGCGCATGCCCTTGCCGCCGCCGCCCGCGCTGGCCTTGAGCAGCACCGGGTAGCCGATGCGGTCGGCCTCGCGGCGCAGCAGCGCCGGGTCCTGGTCCTCGCCGTGGTAGCCCGGCACCAGCGGCACCGCCGCCTTCTCCATCAGCTGCTTGGCCGCGCTCTTGCTGCCCATCGCATGGATGGCAGAGGCCGGCGGGCCGATGAAGACCAGCCCCGCCGCGGCGCAGGCCTCGGCGAAGGCTTCGTTCTCGGACAGGAAGCCGTAGCCCGGGTGGATGGCCTGGGCGCCGGTCTCCTTCGCCATCTCGATGATGTGGTCGGCGCGCAGGTAGCTGTCGCGCGCGGCGGCGCCGCCGATATGCACGGCCTCGTCGCAGAAGGCGACGTGGCGCGCGTCGGCATCGGCATCGGAATACACCGCGACGGTGCGGATGCCCAGCCGGCGGCAGGTGGCGGCCACGCGGCAGGCGATTTCTCCGCGGTTGGCGATCAGGATCTTGTTGAACATTGAGCTTCCTAGTCGTTGTGGCATGCCACGATTACATGCGGAACACGCCGAACTTCATCTCGTCGATCGGCGCATTGAGGCTGGCCGACAGGCCCAGCCCCAGCACCGTGCGCGTCTGCGCGGGATCGATCACGCCGTCGTCCCACAGTCGCGCGCTGGCGTAGTACGGGTGCCCCTGGTGCTCGTACTGGTCGCGGATCGGCTGCTTGAAGGCGTCTTCCTCCTGCGCGCTCCACTGGCCGCCCTTCGCTTCGATGCCATCGCGGCGCACCGTCGCCAGCACGCTCGCGGCCTGCTCGCCGCCCATCACCGAGATGCGCGCGTTCGGCCACATCCACAAAAAGCGCGGCGAATACGCGCGCCCGCACATGCCGTAGTTGCCGGCACCGAACGAGCCGCCGATGATCACCGTGAACTTGGGCACCTGCGCCGTAGCCACCGCGGTCACCATCTTGGCGCCGTTGCGCGCGATGCCCTCGTTCTCGTACTTGCGCCCGACCATGAAGCCGGTGATGTTCTGCAGGAACACCAGCGGGATCTTGCGCTGGCAGCACAGCTCGATAAAGTGCGCGCCCTTGAGCGCCGACTCCGAGAACAGGATGCCGTTGTTGGCAACGATCCCCACCGGATAGCCCCAGATGCGGGCGAAGCCGCACACCAGCGTGGTGCCGTAGCGGGCCTTGAACTCGTCGAACTCGGAGCCGTCGACCAGGCGCGCGATCACCTCGCGCACGTCATACGGCTTGCGCGTATCGGTCGGGATCACGCCATACAGCTCTTCCACCGGGTACAGCGGCTCGACCGGCTCGTGCAGGCGGATCTGGTCCGGCTTGCGCCGGTTCAGGTGCTGCACGATATTGCGCGCCAGGCTCAGCGCGTGATGGTCGTTCTGCGCGAAATAGTCGGCCACGCCGGACAGCCGCGTATGCACGTCGGCGCCGCCCAGGTCCTCGGCGCTGACTTCCTCGCCGGTGGCGGCCTTCACCAGCGGCGGGCCGCCCAGGAAGATGGTGCCCTGGTTCTTGACGATGATCGACTCGTCGCTCATCGCCGGCACATAGGCGCCGCCCGCGGTGCACGAGCCCATCACCACCGCGATCTGCAGGATGCCGCGCTTGGACAGGTTGGCCTGGTTGTAGAAGATGCGGCCGAAGTGGTCGCGGTCGGGGAAGACCTCGTCCTGGTTGGGCAGGTTGGCGCCGCCCGAATCGACCAGGTAGATGCACGGCAGGTGGTTCTCCTCGGCGATCTCCTGCGCCCGCACATGCTTCTTGACCGTCATCGGGTAATACGTGCCGCCCTTGACGGTGGCGTCGTTGCAGACGATCACGCATTCCTGCCCGGCCACGCGGCCGATGCCGGTGATGATGCCGGCGCCGGGCGCGGCATCGTCGTACATGTCGTACGCGGCCAGCTGCGACAGCTCCAGGAACGGCGTGCCGGGATCGAGCAGCTGCTGCACGCGTTCGCGCGGCAGCAGCTTGCCGCGCGCCAGGTGCTTGTCGCGCGCGGCCGCGCCGCCGCCTTCGGCCAGCTTCGCGATCTTTTCCTGCAGGTCGGCAACCAGTGCCTGCATTGCCTGCGCGTTGGTCCTGAACGACTCGGAGCGGGCGTTCAGCTTGGTTTCAATTACCGCCATAGGGGCCTCGGGCAGTCGGTTATCGGTTGTGTAGGGTTAATCTCTCGGATCCGGCGCTCAGGCCGTCCTGGATTCATCGAGGTTCAGTTCACGCACCATCTGGTCGCGCATCACGAACTTCTGCACCTTGCCGGTCACGGTCAGCGGCATCTCGTCGACAAAGCGGATGTAGCGCGGAATCTTGTAGTGCGCGATCTGGTCGCGGCAGAACGCGCGGATCTCGTCTTCGGTGGCGCTCTCGCCCGGCTTCAGCACGATCCACGCGCACACCTCCTCGCCATATTTGGGATCGGGCACGCCGAACACCTGCACGGCCTGGACCTTGGGATGGCGGAACAGGAATTCCTCGATCTCGCGCGGATAGATGTTCTCGCCGCCGCGGATCAGCATGTCCTTCACGCGGCCGACGATATTGCAGTAGCCCTCTTCGTCGATGGTGGCCAGGTCGCCGGTGTGCATCCAGCCGTCGCGGATGGCTTCGGCGGTGCGGGCCTCGTCGTCCCAGTAGCCCAGCATCACCGAATAGCCGCGCGTGCACAGCTCGCCCTTCTCGCCCACCGGCACGGTCGCGCCGGTGGCATCGACGATCTTGACTTCCAGGTGCGGCTGGACCCGGCCCACCGTGGTGGTGCGCTTGTCGAGCGGATCGGTGGTGCTGCTCTGGAACGACACCGGGCTGGTCTCGGTCATGCCGTAGGCGATGGTCACCTCGGACATGTTCATCTGCGCCACCACGCGCTTCATGGTCTCGATCGGGCATGGCGAGCCGGCCATGATGCCGGTGCGCAGCGAGGAGAAGTCGTAGTCGGCGAAACGCGGATGGTCCAGCTGCGCGATAAACATGGTCGGCACGCCATGCAGCGCGGTGCAGCGCTCTTCGCTGACCGCGCGCATGGTGGCCTCGGGATCGAAGGCTTCGCCCGGGAACACCATCGCCGCGCCGGTCGAGACGCATGCCAGCACCGACAGCACCATGCCGAAGCAGTGGTAGAACGGCACCGGGATGCACAGCTTGTCCTGCTCCGAGAAGCGCATCGCCATGGCGATAAAGCGCGCGTTGTTGACGATATTGCGATGCGTGAGCGTGGCGCCCTTGGGCGCACCGGTGGTGCCGCTGGTGAACTGCACGTTGATCGGGTCATGGCGGTCGAGCTGCGCCGTGATGCGGTCGAGCTCCGCCCGCGCCACGCCGGCGCCGCGCGCCAGCACCTCGGCATAGCGGATCATGCCCGGAGTCTCGCC
This sequence comes from Cupriavidus taiwanensis, assembly GCF_900250075.1. Lineage (NCBI taxonomy): Bacteria > Pseudomonadati > Pseudomonadota > Betaproteobacteria > Burkholderiales > Burkholderiaceae > Cupriavidus > Cupriavidus taiwanensis. The sequence goes on along the minus strand of NZ_LT977070.1, from coordinate 1,934,441 downwards.
CTCGCCCATGCGGATCACCCAGCGCAGCGACGGCAGCCGCGCGGCCTGCAGCGCGCCCGGCGCGCTGGTGGCCAGCTCCGGCGCCAGTGCCTGCAGCATCTCGAGGTAGCGCGAGGTCTTGAAGGCCTCGGCGGCAACGATGGCCTTGACGCCAACCTTGTTCAGCGCGTATTCCAGCTCCGCCAGCCGGTATGCCGGATTGATGTTGACCAGCACCAGGCCCAGCCGGGCGGTGGCGAACTGCGTCACCAGCCACTCCACCCGGTTCGGCGCCCAGATGCCGACGCGATCGCCCCGGGCCAGGCCGAGCGCGTGCAGCCCGGCCGCCAGCGCATCGATGGTTTCGGCAAACTCGCGCCAGTTCCAGCGCACGCCCTGCTCGCGAAAGACCACGGCCTCGCGTTCCGGGAACGCTGCCACGGTCTGCGCCAGCAGCGCCGGCACGGTCTGCTCGGACAGCGCAATGCTGGTGTCGCCTCGGACGTGCGACAGCCCGCCGATCGGCAGAATGGTGGGAAGCGGCTCTCCCTGCATCTTCATCGTTGTCTCCAAAGCGCGTCGGTTTCGACTTGAGTTGAGCGCAACTCAAGATCACGAATATCGCCGGGGTGATTCGCCCAGTCCGGGTTAACCCCGTGAAGCTGCTGGCCGTGCTGCCGGATGGTCATTCGACTTCCGGTCTCGTCACAGCGGAATGACGAAAAGGTATACGGGCCGGCCCGAAAATTCAACATTAATTTGAGGCTTACTCAACTTCTCGTGAAATGGAGTACGATGTGACGGCATTGCGCGGCAACCGCCTGGTCCGCGCTGCCGCAGTTCCGCGCCCACAATCGGGATGCGGCCTATCATTCGCGCTTTCGCCTGCCGGGAACCGCCACCATGGAAGACAACGCCGCCACCCGCCGGATCCCGTCCGGCGCCAGGGCGGAACAACGCATCCGCGACATCCTGCGCGTCAGCCGCGAGGTGTTCGCCGAACTGGGCTACGACAAGACCACCACCACCGAGATAGCCCAGCGCCTGGGCGTGTCGGAGGCGACGGTGTTCACGTACTTCCAGAGCAAGCGCAAGCTGTGCGTGCGGGTCATCGAGGACTGGTACGACGAAATCATCGACGCGGTCGAGCGCGGCATGCCGCGCGACCAGAGCACCAGGGACCAGCTGGCGTTCTACGTGAAGACGCACCTGCGCCTGTTTCTGATCCAGGGCACCGGGCTGTGCGCGCTGGTGCTGTCCGAAGGACGGGCCAAGGGGCCGGACCTCGGGCAGGAGTTCGTGCCGCTGCAGCGCCGCTATACGGCGCCGCTGATGGAACTGCTGGCGCGCGGCCGCGAACATGGCGAGATTCGCGCCGACCTGCCGCTGAGCCTGTTGCGCTCTGCCATCCTGGGGCCGATGGAGCATATCTTGTGGGATGCCATCGCGCGCGAGCGCGAGGTCGATATCGACAAGACCGCCGCGGGCATGGTGGCCCTGCTGTGGCCCGCGCTGCAGCCGGCGAATATCGAGCTGGAAGCGCTGCGCGCGTTCCATGGCGAAGTCGGTGCGGCGTTGCGCAAGCTGGACGGCGCCTGACCCCGCCCCCCCGGCCAAACCGGCGATTTCCTTGTACGCTGGAGGAGGCATCGACCCAGCACGGAGATTGCGACATGGCCGTCCAGCTTAACCACACCATCGTCTTCTCTCACGACAAGCAGGCCGCCGCGGACTTCCTGTGCGAGGTCCTGGGCCGCCCCCCGGCCGAGCCGTTCGGGCCCTTCCTCGGCGTGGCGCTGGACAACGGCGTGACCCTCGACTTCATGGACGCGGAAGGCGAGATCGCCATGCAGCACTATGCCTTCCTGGTCAGCGACGCCGAGTTCGACCACGGTTTTGCCCGGATCCGCGCGCACCGGCTCACGTACTGGGCCGACCCTTACCGGCGCCGCCCCGGCGAGGTCAATACCGATGACGGCGGCCGGCGCATCTATTTCGAGGATCCCAGCAAGCACTTCCTCGAAATCTTCACCAGGGGCTGAAGCCCGCGCGGCCTTGCCGTGCCTTTGGCGCGACCACGGCAGGCGCAGCCTGTGCCGCCCTGCCTTGGTTGATGCGGTTGCGCCTCATAGAATGAAATGGCCTGGTTTCCGCCGCATCCAAGGACCATGCAGACCGCCGCCTATCCCTACCAGCCCGTGCGCGAGCGGCGCACGCTGACCTGCTTCCTGCTGGCCCTGCTCATGCACCTGCTGCTGGGGGCCCTGCTGTACTACGGCGTGCGCTGGCGCAACGCCGTGCCCACCGGCGTCGCGGCGGAACTGTGGGAGCCCGCCCCCGAAGCCATCGCGCCAGAGCCTGCCGTCAAGCCGGCGCCGGTGCCGCAGCCCGTCGAGGAAGAGGACGCCGATATCTCGCTGCAGGAAAAGCAGCGCAAGGCCAGGCAGGCCGAGCGCGAGGCCGAGCAGGCGCGGCAGCGTGAAAACCAGGCCCGCGCCGAAGCGGCACGCAAGGATGCGCAACGCAAGGCCGCGGAGGCGCAGCGCCAGGCCAGCAATGCCGAGCGCAAGGCCGAACTGGCGCGCCTGCGCGCGCAGGCGGGCGGCGCCGGCGCCACGGCCAACACCGGGGGCGGTTCCGGCTCGTCGGCCAGGCCGTCCTCGGGCTATGCCGAGCGCGTGCGCCAGCGGGTCAAGCCCAACATCATCTTCGACGAGGATGTCGCCGGCAATCCGGCGGCGGTGGTCGCCGTGCACATGGCGCCCGATGGCTCGCTGCTGTCGACGCGGCTTGCCAGGTCCAGCGGCAATGCCGGCTGGGACAACGCGGTGCTGCGCGCGGTGCAGCGCTCCGATCCGCTGCCGCGCGACAGCAACGGCGTGGCGCCGTCCAATATCCTGATCACGTTCTGGCCCAAGGATGAAGGCGGCTAGGCCGTCGCCGCCCACAGGCGCCCCCGCAACCGGCAGCGGGCGTTATCGCGCCAACCGCGACCCGATAGAACAAAATTCCAATAATTCGCTCTCTACAGGAATGGCATTACAATTCCAGCCTGCCTGGAAGGACAAATCGCATGCCTGTGCTACCGCCGGTCCATATCATGAACAGACAAGAACAAGCCGACGAAGCCCGCCATGACGACCGCCTTCCCCGCTACTGCCTCCCCGCTTGCCGCCGCCCGCCCGGCCGGCGCCCCGCTCGACCGGCTGGCGCTCGACCTCGCCGACATCTTCAGCAACAGCGCGCGCCTGGTTGCCAGCCACATCGCGCAGCACCTGCCCGATACCGAAACGCTGCTGGCGGCGTTGCCGCCGGGGGCCTTGCTGGGCTCAGCCGACACCTATACCCGGCACCTGGTCTACGGCGATCCGCTGGAACGCTTCTCGGCCATGGTGCTGGTCTGGCGCCCGGGCCAGGCCAGCCCGGTGCATGGCCACCGCACCTGGTGCGCCTACCGCGTGCTGCGCGGCACGCTGACCGAGCAGCATTACCGGTGGGATCCCGCCAGCCGGCACGCGCACCATGCCAATACCGTCACGCGCAGCGCGGGCGATACCTTCAGCGTGCCGGGCGGCCTGCAGCATATCCACGCGCTCGGCAACACCAGCGACGAGATCGCGGTTTCCCTGCATCTATACGGGGTCAGCCGCGACCATATTGCGACCGGCGTGAACCTGCTGGTCCCCGCCGACGCCTAGCTGACCCGCTCCGCGCCTGGTGCGGGCGCGCCCTTTCCACCTGACCGCCACGCACCATGGACCGCTACGACAAACAGATCCTCGCCCTGCTGCAGGAAGACGCCACCCTGCCGGTGGCGGAAATCGGCGAGCGGGTCGGACTGAGCTCGACCCCATGCTGGCGCCGCATCCAGAAGCTGGAGGAAGCCGGCCTGATCCGCAAGCGCGTGGCGCTGCTCGACGCCGCCAAGCTCAATGCCGGCGTCACGGTGTTCGTCTCCGTCCGCACCAGCCAGCACAACGTGAAATGGCTCAAGCAGTTCCACGGAGTGGTGTCGTCGATCCCGGAAGTGACCGAGTTCTATCGCATGGCGGGCGACACCGACTACCTGCTGCGCGTGGTGGTGCCGGATATCGCCGCCTACGACCGCGTCTACAAGAACCTGATCCAGGGCGCCGAGCTGGCCGATGTCAGTTCCAGCTTCGCGATGGAGCAGATCAAGTACACCACCGCGCTGCCGCTGGACTATGCATGAGGCGGCACTTGGCCGGCCGTAGCGCGGCGGCCGGTGCGGAATTTCTCGCAATTTCCGCCATGGCAGCGGCTTCTGCCGCGCTTTTCGGCCCATCCTGTTGCAAATACCACGCATTCCGGCAGACTAGCCGCCACGCATTCCGGGCCCGGAACCTGCTGCGACGCAGCAATGGCTGTAGAATATGCGGCCCCTATTCAAACGGCCGCGGCCAACGGTTATCCGCCCCGCCCCCGCCGAACCCCACGCGAGCCTTGACAGCAGGTTGGAATTACGCGCGCCCTCGTGCGCACTGCCGTCGACACGCGATGCACGAAGGAAACAGCAGTCAATGACAAGTGGCGCACAACGAACGGCAGCCAAAACACGAGCAGCAGCAGTCAAGGACAACGGCCAGGCCAGCCCGGCCGCGGCACACACTGATCCGACGGCCGAAGCCGCCGCGCGCAGCCAGCAGCTGCGCGCGCTGATCCAGCTGGGCAGGCAGCGCGGCTACCTGACGCACGCGGACATCAGCGACCACCTGCCCGAGAACTTCACGGATACGGCCGCGATGGAAAGCATCGTCGGCACCTTCGCCGAGATGGGCGTGAAGATCTACGAGCAGACCCCGGATGCCGAGACCCTGCTGCTGAGCGACGGCCCGGTGGTGGCCTCCGACGAGCAGGCCGAAGAGGAAGCCGAGGTGGCGCTGGCCACCGTCGATTCCGAGTTCGGCCGCACCACCGACCCGGTACGCATGTACATGCGCGAAATGAGCTCGGCCACGCTGCTGACGCGCAAGCAGGAAGTCGAGATCGCCAAGCGCATCGAGGAAGGCCTGAACAACATGGTCCACGCGATCTCGGCGTGCCCGTTCACCGTCGCCGCCATCCTCGAGCTGTCGGCCAAGGTCGCCGCCAACGAGATCGGCATCGACGACGTGGTGGACGGGCTCAGCGACGAGACCATCGCCGAGCCGGCCGCCGCCGCGGATGACGCCGACGACAGCAGCCTCGACAGCACCGACGAGTCCGACGAAGACGACGACGACAGCGCCGATGAAGGCAGCAGCGGCCAGCAGAGCGCCGAGGCCGACCTGGCGCGGCTGCGCGACGAATGCATGAAGCGCTTCGCGCGCGTCGCCGAGCAGTTCGAGCGCATGCGCGCCGAAAGCGAAGCCGGCCGCGCCGCCGCCCCGGCCTTTGCCGCCGCGCGCGACGCGGTGCGCGAAGAGCTGCGCACGATCCGCTTTACCGCCCGCACCATCGAGCGCCTGTGCGCCAACGTCCAGGGCATGGTCGACGAGGTGCGCGCGATCGAGCGCCAGGTGGTGCAGCTGCTGGTCGAGCGCTGCGGCATGGAGCGCGAGGATGTCATCGCGCGCTTCCCCGGCAACGAGACCAACCTGGCCTGGGGCCAGGGCCTGGCCGCCGAAGGTCGCCCCTACAGCGCCGCGGTCGCGCGTGCGCTGCCGGACCTGGAAGCGCACCAGCAGAAGCTGATCGACATCCAGTCCCGCGCGGCGCTGTCGCTGGCCGAGCTGAAGTCGGTCAACCGCAAGATGCTGGCGGCCGAGCGCCAGATGCGCCAGGCCAAGCACGAGATGACGCAGGCCAACCTGCGCCTGGTGATCTCGATCGCGAAGAAATACACCAACCGCGGCATGCAGTTCCTGGACCTGATCCAGGAAGGCAACATCGGCCTGATGAAGGCGGTCGACAAGTTCGAATACCGCCGCGGTTGGAAATTCTCCACCTACGCCACCTGGTGGGTGCGCCAGGCGGTCACGCGCGCCATCGCCGACCAGGCCCGCACCATCCGCGTGCCGGTGCACATGATCGAGCAGATCAATAAGCTCAACCGCCTGTCGCGCGAAATCATGCAGCAGACCGGCAAGGAACCCGATCCGGCGGTGCTGGCCGAGCGCCTCGACATGACCGAGGACAAGGTGCGCTCGATCATGAAGATCGCCAAGGAACCGGTGTCGATGGAGACGCCGGTAGGCGAGGACGGCGACACCAGCCTGGGCGACATGATCGCCGACTCGGACACCGCCACGCCCGCCGATGCCGCGCTGCAGGCCGGCCTGCGCGCGGTGGTGCGCGAGATGCTCGACGAACTCTCGCCGCGCGAAGCCAAGGTGCTGCGCATGCGCTTCGGCATCGACATGTCGACCGACTACACGCTGGAAGAAGTCGGCAAGCAGTTCGACGTTACGCGCGAGCGCATCCGCCAGATCGAAAGCAAGGCGATGAAGAAGCTGCGGCATCCCAGCCGCGCGGACCAGTTGATCACCTATCTGCGCGACGCCTGAGCGGTCCTCCGCATCCGCGCACAGAGGAGTGTTATCCATGCCTGACCCGAACCTCTCTTTCTTTGGCAGGCTCTCGCTTGCCATGGGCACCTTCTTCGCGATCCTTGGCAACCGCGAGCTGGCCGCCGGCATCAAGCGCCTGCGCGCAGGCGAGCCCGCCGCGCAGGCGGCCGCGGCCCCGGTGGCGGCACCCGCCCCGGCGCCGGTTGCCGAGCCTGCGCCGGCGCTGAAGGAAGCCAGTCCGGTGGCCGCGCTGCAATTGCTCGGACTGCTGCAGCGCGATGCCCGCTTCGTCGACTTCGTCGAGGAAGACATCGCGCGCTATGCCGACGCCGAGATTGGCGCCGCCGCGCGCCTGGTGCACGATGGCTGCCGGGCGGTGCTGCGCGAGCATTTCACCATCCGCCCGGTGCGCGAGGAAGCCGAGGGCACCCGCGTGACGCTGGCCGACGGCTTCGACGCCAGCGCGATCCGCCTGACCGGCAACGTGGTGGGCACCGCACCCTTCCACGGCGCCATCAGCCATCGCGGCTGGAAGGTCGAAGACGTGCGCCTGCCGCGCCTGGCCGAGCGCCACGACGCCAGCGTGATCGCCCCCGCCGAGGTGGAGCTATGAGCGAGGCCCGCTATGCAATCGGCATCGACCTGGGCACCACCCACAGCGCGGTCTCCTACGTCGACCTGGCCGCCAGCGATGGCGAGAAGACCAGCCAGCGCGTGCTGCCGGTCACGCAGCTGACCGCGCCCGGCGCGGTCGAGGACCTCGACCTGCTGCCCTCGTTCCTGTACCTGCCGCATGAAAGCGAACTGGCGCCGGGCGACCTGAACCTGCCCTGGAGCACCACGCGCGACTTCGCGGTCGGCGAGATGGCGCGCAGCCGTGGCGCGGGCACGCCGATCCGGCTGGTGTCCAGCGCCAAGAGCTGGCTGTGCCATCCCGGGGTCGACCGCCGCGCGGCGATCCTGCCCGCCGACGCGCCGCCCGAAGTGCCGCGCGTATCGCCGCTGGAGGCTTCGGTGCGCTACCTGACGCACCTGCGCGAAGCGTGGGACCAGGCCCATCCCGACGCGCCGTTCGGCGAGCAGGACATCACCGTGACGATCCCCGCGTCGTTCGATCCTGCCGCGCGCGAACTCACCGCCGAGGCCGCCGCGGCGGCCGGCTATGCCCGCATGACCCTGCTCGAGGAGCCGCAGGCCGCGCTCTACAGCTGGATCCAGAAAAGCGCCGGCCAATGGCGCAAGCAGGTCAAGGTGGGCGACATCATCCTGGTGGTGGATGTCGGCGGCGGTACCACCGACCTGTCGCTGATTGCGGTGATCGAGCGTGACGGCAACCTGGAACTGCACCGCATCGCGGTCGGCGACCATATCCTGCTGGGCGGCGACAACATGGACCTGGCGCTGGCGCACGTGGTCGCGCGCAAGCTGGCGGCGCAGGGCACGCAGGCCGACCCGTGGCAACTGCGCGCGCTGACCTACGCCTGCCGCGCCGCCAAGGAAACGCTGCTGACCGACCCGGCCACCGACAGCGTGCCGCTGGTCGTGCCCAGCCGCGGCGCGAAGCTGATCGGCGGCTCGATCCGCACCGAGCTGACCCGCGCCGAACTGACCCAGACCATCCTCGAAGGGTTCTTCCCGCAAGTCGCCGCCTCGGCGCGCCCGGTCACCCGGGCCCGTGCCGGCCTGACGCAGCTGGGCCTGCCCTACGCGCAGGACGCGGCCATCACGCGCCACCTGGCGGCGTTCCTGGGCCGGCAAGCAGGCGCGCTGGCCGAGATCGAAGGCCTTCAGGCCGCGCAGCCGGAAGGCGCCAGCTTCCTGCGCCCCACCGCCGTGCTGTTCAACGGCGGCGTGTTCAAGTCGGGCCTGCTGGTCGAACGCATCCTGCAGACGCTCAACGGCTGGCTCGCTGCCGAGGGCGCGGCCCCGGCGCGACTGCTCGATGGTGCCGAACTGGACCTGGCGGTGGCGCGCGGCGCCGCCTATTACGGCTATGTGCGGCGCGGCAAGGGCGTGCGCATCCGCGGCGGCACCGCACGCGCCTACTACGTCGCGGTGGAATCGTCGATGCCCGCCGTGCCGGGCTTCGAGCCGCCGGTCCAGGCGCTGTGCGTGGCCCCGTTCGGCATGGAAGAAGGCACCGAGGCCGAGCTGCCGCCGCAGGAATTCGGCCTGGTGGTGGGCGAACCGGTGCATTTCCGCTTCTTCGGCTCATCCGTGCGGCGCCAGGACCAGGTCGGCACCCTGCTCGACTTCTGGGGGCCGGAGGAACTGCAGGAACTGGAAGAAATCCAGGCGACGCTGCCCGCCGAAGGCCGCACCGCCGGCGAAGTGGTGCCGGTCAGGCTGCATGCGCGCGTGACCGAGGCCGGCACGCTGGAGCTCGAGGCGGTGCCGCGTGGCAGCGGCGAACGCTGGAAGGTGCAATTCGACGTGCGCGGCAACGCCGATGCCTGAAGCCGCGGCAGCGGCGATGAAGCAGTCGATGAAGCAATACATCGTCGGCATCGACCTTGGCACCAGCAACACGGTGGTGGCCTACGCCAGGGCCGGCTCCGACGATATCCGCGTGTTCGACATCGACCAGCTGGTCGCGCCGGGCGAGGTCGCGGCCCGCCCCCTGCTGCCGTCGGTGCGCTACCACGCGGCCCCGGGCGAGCTCAATGGCGATGACCTGCAGCTGCCCTGGCAATCGGCCGCCAGCGCGGCCGCGCGCCGCACCGTGTTCGGCCGCCTGGCGGCGACGCTGGGCGCGCAGGTGCCGGGCCGGCTGGTGGCCAGCGCCAAGAGCTGGCTGTCGCATGCCTCGGTCGACCGCACCGCGCCGATCCTGCCCTGGGGCGGCGAGGAGGATCTCGACAAGATTTCGCCGGTGGTCGCCAGCGCCAGCTATCTCGGCTACGTCTGCGCGGCCTGGAATCACCGCTTCCCCGAGGCGCCGCTCGAACAGCAGGACGTGGTGCTGACCGTGCCGGCCTCGTTCGACGAGGGCGCGCGCGCGCTGACGCTGGAAGCCGCGCGCCTGGCGGGCCTGCCCGCGCTGCGGCTGCTGGAAGAGCCGCAGGCCGCGCTCTACGACTGGCTGTTCCACCATCGCCACACGCTGGAGCAGGACCTCGCGCAAACCCGGCTGGTGCTGATCTGCGACGTCGGCGGCGGCACCACCGACCTCACGCTGATCCGCGTGGCGATGCAGGACGGGCAGCCGCAGCTGACCCGTATCGGCGTGGGCAACCATCTGATGCTCGGCGGCGACAACATGGACCTGGGGCTGGCGCATCAGGTCGAAGCGCGCCTGGGCAAGGCAGAGCCGGCGCAGCCGCGCCTGTCGGCCGCGAGCCTGTCGCAGCTGGTGGCGCGCTGCCGCGCCGCCAAGGAACAACTGCTGGGCGCGGACGCGCCCGATGCCGTCAACGTGACGCTGCTGGGCGCGGGTTCCCGGCTGGTCGGCGGCGCGCGCTCGGTGCAGTTGACGCGGCAGGAAGTCGAGCAGCTGGTGGTCGACGGCTTTTTCCCCAACGTGCCGGCCAGCGAACGTCCCCGGCGCGCGCGCGGCGCCATCGTCGAGTTCGGACTGCCCTATGCCGCCGATCCCGCCGTGACCCGCCACGTCGCCGCCTTCCTCGGCCAGCACGCGGCGCAGGCCCGTGCCGCGCTCGGCATGGAGGATGCGCCGGTCGATGCCCTGCCGGTGCCCGACACCCTGCTGCTCAACGGCGGCGTGTTCCGCGCGCAGGCGCTGGCCGACCGCATCGCCGACACGCTCGGCGGCTGGCGCGGCGCGCCGCTGCAGGTGCTGCACAACGCCGATCCCGACATTGCCGTGGCGCGCGGCGCGGTCGCGTATGCGCGCGCACGCGCCGGCCAGGCACCGCGCATCGGCGGCGGCTCGGCGCGCAGCTATTTCCTGGTGCTCGACGACGGCGCCACCGGCCAGCAAGGGATCTGCCTGCTGCCGCGCGGCACCGAGGAAGGCCACGAAATCCACCTCAGCGACCGCACCTTCGCCTTGCGGCTGGGCCACCCGGTGCAGTTCCACCTGGTGTCATCGGTGGCCGAGACGCCCTACCGGGCCGGCGCGCTGACCGACCTGTCCGGCGGCGACTTCGTGCGCCTGCCGCCGATCGCCACCGTGGTGCCGACGCGCGGCGCCGGCGGCCCGCGCGAAACGCCGGTGCAGATCACCACGTCGCTGACCGAAGTCGGCACGCTCGAAGTCCACTGCATCAACACCGGCGATGCCGCGCAGCGCTGGCGCCTGGAGTTCCAGTTGCGCGGCAACGACGCCGCGCCGGCGCCGCCGGCGCCAACGGCCCATCCGTCTCTGCCGCAGGCATTGGAGTTGATCGACCGCACCTTCGGCGCGCGCTCGCAGGAGGTCGGGCCGAAGGAGGTCAAGCGCCTGCGTGCGCAGCTGGAGCAGATCCTGGGTGCGCGCGAGCAGTGGGACAGCACGCTGCTGCGCGAGCTGTTCGGCGCCTTGTGGGAACGCGCCAGGCGCCGCCGCCGCACCGCGGACCATGAGCGCCTGTGGCTGAACCTGGCGGGCTATTGCGTGCGCCCCGGCTTTGGCTACCCGCTCGACGAATGGCGCGTCGCGCAGCTGTGGTCGCAGTACGACCACGGCATCCAGTACGTCAACGAAAGCCAGAACTGGTCGGAATGGTGGACGCTGTGGCGGCGCGCCGCCGGCGGGCTTGACGAAAGCGCGCAGCTGCGCCTGCTGGAAGACATGGCCTTCTACCTGCAGCCGCCGGGCAGCGCGCACTTCAAGAAGCCGGCCGGGCCCACCCGTGGCGGCTATGCCGACATGGTCCGGCTGGCCGGCTCGCTCGAGCGCCTGCCGGTCGACGCCAAGACCGAGCTGGCCGGCTGGCTGCTGACCCGGCTGCGCAAACCCTCCGAGAACAACCAGGGCTGGTGGGCGGTGGGCCGCATCGGCGCCCGCATGCCGTTCTACGGCAGCGCCCACAGCGTGGTGCCGGCCGACACCGCCGGCCAGTGGCTGGACGCCATCCTGGCGCTCGACTGGAAAAAGGTCGAGCCGGCCGCGTTCGCCGCGGTGCAGATCGCACGCATGACCGGCGACCGCACCCGCGACCTGCCCGACGAGTTGCGCGCGAACGTGGTGCGCCGGCTGGAGGCCGCCAACGCGCCGCCGGGCTGGATCGCGATGGTGCGCGAGGTAGTCGAACTCGACGCCGCGGACGAGGGACGGGTCTTCGGCGAGGCGTTGCCGGCCGGACTCAAGCTGATCGCGGGCTAGCCCGCCCGGGGCGCCGAGCGCCCGCAAGCGCCTCGTTTGCCACTTGCCGGCGCCGGGGCAAGCGATGACCTACGATGACGGTAGGTTCCCCGGGGGTCCCATCGTGCAGCCGTTCGCCCGTCATCCCTCTATCGTCTTGCTCGCCTTGCTCGCCTTGCTCGCCGTTGCCGCCATGGCATCGGCCGGATTGTGCCGCGCGGCCGACGACGCACGGCAGAAGCAGCGCGCGGAGATGGTCAGCGAGATTGCGGCGATCGACGCCGGCGCCGGCGTGCCCAACCGCAGCCACGGCATCGCCCCCGGCGTGATGGCCGTGATGGGTCAGGTGCCCCGCCATGAGTTCGTGCCGGACCCGCAGAAACCGCACGCCTACGAAAACCGGCCGCTGCCGATCGGCCATGGCCAGACCATTTCGCAGCCGTATATCGTGGCGCTGATGACCGATCTGCTGCGGGTCCAGCCGGGCGACAGCGTGCTCGAGATCGGCACCGGCTCCGGCTACCAGGCCGCGGTGCTGAGCAAGCTGGCGCGCGCGGTCTATACCATCGAGATCATCGAGCCGCTCGGGCGCCAGGCCTGCGAGCGCCTGCAGCGGCTGGCCTACCGGCAGGTGGCGTGCAAGGTGGGCGACGGCTACTACGGCTGGGACGAGCATGCCCCCTATGACGCCATCGTCGTCACCGCCGCGGCCAGCCACGTGCCGCCGCCGCTGATCCGGCAGCTCAAGCCGGGCGGGCGCATGGTGATCCCGGTGGGCGCGCAGTTCCTGACGCAGTACCTGCTGCTGGTCGAAAAGTCCGCGGACGGCAGCGTCAGCACCCGGCAGATCCTGCCGGTGCGCTTCGTGCCGCTGGTCGGCAAGCACTGAGGCGCGGCACCCGGCGGGACACCCCACGCGATGAACGCGATGCCACGCCCGCCGCTGTTTGCCCTGGCCCTGCTCTCGGCCGCCGCGCTGGGTTATGAAATCCTGCTGATGCGGCTGCTTTCGATCATCCTGTGGCATCACTTCGCCTACATGATGATCAGCGTGGCGCTGCTCGGCTACGGCGCCGCGGGGGCGCTGGTGGCACTGGCGCAGCCGGGGCTGGTGCGGCATTTCGTGCCGGTGTTTGCCGGCGGCGCGCTGCTGTTCGGCATCAGCGCCCTGGCCTGCTTCGAGCTGGCGCAGCGCGTCGGCTTCAACCCGCTGGAAATCCTGTGGGAACCGACGCAGCCGCTGCGCCTGGTGGCGATCTACCTGCTGCTGTTCGTGCCCTTCCTGTGCGCGGCGACCAGCGTGTGCCTGGCCTTTGCCCGCTTCCCGCTGCAGGTACCCCGGCTCTACAGCTTCGACATCCTCGGCGCCGGGCTGGGTAGCCTGGGCATCATCGCCGCGCTGTTCATGCTGGCCCCCATCGACGCCCTGCGCCTGGTCAGCATGACGGGCATGGCGGCCGCGGCGCTGGCCTGCATGGAATGCCGCTGGCATCGCCCGTGGCTGCCGGCGCTGCTGCTGGCGGCGGCAGCCTTACCCGCGGCCATCCCGGGCAGCTGGATGGCGTTGCGGCCGTCGGATTACAAGGAATTGAGCCAGCTGCTGCGCATCGGCGACGCGCGCGTGGTGGCGCAGCACTCCAGTCCGCTGGGGCTGATCACGGTAGTCGAGAGTCCGGCGATTCCGCTGCGCCATGCGCCCGGGCTCAGCCTGAATGCCACCGCGGAACCGCCGCCGCAGCTTGCCGTGTTGACCGACGGCGACGGCCTGAGCGCGCTCAACCGCTACGACGGCCGGCGCGAGCCGCTGGCCTACCTGGGCGACCTGACCTCTGCGCTGCCGTATCACCTGCTGCAGGCGCCGCCACGCGTGCTGGTGCTGGGCAGCGGTGCCGGCGCCGACGTGCTGCAGGCGCTCTACCACGGCGCCAGCGCGGTCGATGCGGTCGAGCTGAACCCGCAGGTGATCGGGCTGGTGCAGGAGCGATTCGGCGCGTTCTCGGGCAAGCCGTACAGCGCGGCGGGCGTGCAGGTGCATGTCGGCGAGGCGCGCGGCTTCCTGGCCGCCAGCCGGCAGCGCTACGACCTGATCCAGGTGGCGCTGCTGGATTCCTTCAGCACCTCGTCGGCGGGCCTGTATGCGCTCTCCGAAAGCTACCTCTATACCGTGGAAGCGTTCGAGGCCTACCTGCGCCACCTGCGGCCCGGCGGCCTGCTGGCGATCACGCGCTGGGTCTCGCTGCCGCCGCGCGATATCCCGAAACTGTTCGCCACCGCCGTGGCGGCGATGGCGCGCGCGGGCGTGCCCGATCCGTCGCGCCGGCTGGTGCTGCTGCGCGGCTGGAAGACGGCCACGCTGGTGGTCAAGCACGGCGACTTCCAGCCCGCGGAAATCGGCGCATTGCTCGACTTCGGCCGCACGCGCTCGTTCGACGTCGAATACCATCCCGGCATCCGGCCCGGCGCGGCCAACCGCTACAACGTGCTCGACCAGCCAGACTTCTACGCCGCCGCGCAGGCGCTGCTCGGCCCCGACCGCGAGCGCTTCCTGGCGCGCTACAAGTTCGACGTGCGGCCCGCCACCGACGACCGGCCCTACTTCTTCCACTTCTTCAAATGGCGCACGCTGCCGGAGCTGATCTCGCTGAAGGCGCAGGGCGGGCTGCCCTTGCTGGACTGGGGCTATCCGGTGCTGGTGGCGACGCTGCTGCAGGCCACGGCCGCGGCGTTGTTGCTGATCGGCGTGCCGCTGCGCGTGCTGCGGCGGCGCGCGCCAGCGTCATCGGTGCCGCTGGTGCCAGTAGCGCGCACTGGCTTCTACTTTGTCGCGGTCGGCCTTGGCTTCATGTTCGTCGAGATCGCCTTTATCCAGAAATTCATCCTGTTCCTGAGCCATCCGCTCTATGCCGTGGCGGTGGTGCTGTGCGCGTTCCTGTGCTTTGCCGGGCTGGGCAGCCGCTTTGCCCCGCGCCTGCCGGCGCGCGCCGGGCCCGGGCGCGGCCGGCGCCAGGTGGCGCTGGCAATCGGCGGCGTGTGTGCCGTGGCGATGCTCTACCTGGTGGCGCTGCCTGAGGTGTTCCCGCTGCTGATTGCCTGGCCGGATCCCGCCCGGGTCGCCGTTGCGGTGGCACTGATCGCGCCGCTGGCCTTCCTGATGGGGATGCCGTTCCCGCTCGGGCTGTCCGGCCTCGCCGCGCGCGACGACAAGCTGGTGCCGTGGGCCTGGGGCATCAACGCCTGCGCCTCGGTGGTGGCGGCGGTGCTGGCCACGCTGCTGGCGATCCACGCGGGCTTTACCGTGGTGGTGCTGGTGGCGCTGCTGCTGTATGCCGCCGCCGCGCTGGCGTGCCCCTGAGGCTTGCGTGGTGCTGCCGGGCCCGCGACCCTCAGCCCGCGGCCGCGTTGCCCTGAACCACGTGCAATGCCGGCTGGCTCGGCAGGCGCGGCACGAAGCGGTGGCGGTCGATCTCGCCGCCGCGCGCAACCAGGATGGTGCCCTCGGGAATCTCCTCCCACACGCCCTGCACGTCGATCAGCGGCTCCGACAGGACCAGGAAGGCATCGTCGCCCGCGGCAGCGATGCGCGGGTCGTCCGGATAGAGCTCGCGCAACTGCCGGAACGAGGTGCTGTGGAACAGCGAGCGCGAGTTGGTCTCGCTCGAATAGCGCACCGCGACGATCTGCCGGCCGTCGGTCACGCAGACCGTCATGTTGAGCGGGAATTGCACGTCGTGGCGAAGGCCGACATCCTCGATCAGGCCGGCCATCTGCTCCAGCGCGCCGACCGGATCGCGCTCCAGGCCGAAGGTCAGCGCCAGGAAGAACATCACCTCGGAATCGGTCGAGCCCTCGATCCAGCGGAACAGGTGCGGCGCCACCGCCATCATCAGGTCGCGCCGCACCAGCGGATAGTCGCGGATCAGGCCGTTGTGGACGAACAGCCAGCGGCCAAAGCGGAACGGATGGCAGTTGGTTTCCTGCGTCGGCGTGCCGGTGGCGGCGCGCACGTGCGCCACGAACATCGGCGCGCGCACCGCCCTGGCGGTCTCGCGCAGGTTGGTGTCGCTCCACGCCGGATGCAGGCAGCGGTAGCGGAACGGCACCTCGGCATGGCGCCCGTACCAGCCGACGCCAAAGCCGTCGCCGTTGGTGGTGGTATGGCCGAGCCGGGAATTCAGGCTCTGGTCGATCAGCGAGTGTTCCGGCTGGAACAGCACCGTTTCCAATGCAACGGATCTGCCCGAGTACGCCAGCCAGCGGCACATATTGCTCCTCCTTGTCCTTTGCGGGTGCGGCGCGGTGCCCTCCGCCCCACCCATCAGTTGTAGGACGGCGCGGCGCGAACGGCAAAGAAATGGTCTGTCAGGCACCCGCCGGCGCCCGGCCAGCCGGACTCAGGTGAAGCGGTAGGCCAGCGAAATGATGATCGGCCCCAATACCGGCAGCATCACGTTGGCAATGGCATAGGTGATGGTGTAGCCCAGCAGCGGCACCGAACTCTGGCTGGCGGCCAGGATCGCGCTGATCGCCGGGGTGCTGACATGCTGCCCGGCAATCGCGCCGACCAGCAGCGGGCCTTCGATCCTGAGCAGCTTGTGCCCGATCCACAGCGACAGGCACGCGGGAACCAGCGACACCGCCAGCCCGATCAGCGGCAGCACCGCGCCGTGCTCGCGGATCAGCGCGATCGCATCCGGCCCGGCCGACAGCCCGACGCAGGCGACGAACACCGCCAGCCCCAGGTCCTTCAGGATCTGCACCGCTGACGCCGGAAAGGTGCCGAGCGACGGCTTGCGCGACTGGGCCCAGCCGAACACCAGCCCGCTCAGCAGCGCCCCGCCGCCGCTGCCCAGCGAGATGTGCATGCCGCCCAGGCTCAGGCTCAGCGTGCCCACCAGCAGGCCGGCCAGGATGCCGACGCACAGGAACACCAGGTCGGTGACGTCGGAGGCCTTGGCCTCCACCCCGATGCCGGCGATGGCCTCGGACAGGGAAGGCTCCAGGCCGACGATCGTGATCACGTCGCCCAGCTGCAGTGGCGTCGAGCGCGTGATCGGCAGCGACAGGCCCGAGCGCCGCACTTCCAGCACCCAGACCTCGCGCAACCGCCGCGGGCCGGCCAGGCGCGCCAGCTCGCCGAGGGTCTTGCCGTTGACGCGGCGCTTGTTCACCACCACCCGCTTCTCCACCAGCTGGATGGCATCGGTGTGCGCCTCGGGCAGCAGCACTTCCGGGCCGATCAGCGCGGCGGCCTTCAGCAGGTTGCTGCGGATGCCGACCATGGCGAGGATATCGCCGGCCTGCACGGCGTCGTCATCGCCCAGCTCGATGCCGGCCCCGCCGCGCAGAACCTTGACCACCGAGGCCCGGCCGCCGACCTGGTGCTGCAGCTGGTTAACAGTCATGCCGGCGGCCTGGTGCACCGAGTAGGCGCGCCCGATCAGCCGCGGCAGCGCCGGCTGGGTGGCCACGTCGTCGTCGGACGCGGCCTCCATGCGCTCCGCGACCTCGCGCGCGGCCTGGCGCAGGTCGATGCCCAGCAGCGCCGGCGCGATCTGGCTGGTGAAGAACACGATGCTGATCAGCCCGACCAGGTAGGTCAGCGTATACGCGGTGGCGATATTGGCCTCGTAGCGGCCCACCGTGGCGGCATCCAGGCCGAGGTGCTTGAGCGCTTCGGCGGCGGTGCCCACCACCGCCGACTCGGTCGCGGCGCCGGCGGCCAGCCCGGCGGCGGTGCCCGGATCGAAGCCCAGCCAGGCCGCCGCGGCGAGCGCGATCGCCAGCACCACCACCGCCTCCACCACCGGCAGCACCATATAGCGCAGGCTCGAGCGGTTCAGGTTGGCAAAGAACTGCGGCCCGCCGGAATAGCCCATGGCAAAGATGAACAGCGCGAAGGCCATGTCCTTCAGTTCGCCATGCATCTGGCAGCCGGTCTGCCCCATGAACAGCGCGACGATCAGCGTGCCGCACACGCCCCCCAGCTGGATCGGTCCGACCCGCGCCTTGCCGACGAAGTATCCAAGTCCGACGGTGATGAACAGCACCAGCAACGGGTTGGCGGCAAGGAAATCAACGGTACAGGTCATGGGGGCGCGGGTTGGGTTCGTGGGAGCGGCTGGATCAGGGCGGGATCAGGGATTGAGCGGTGGCAGCGCCGGCGCGGCGTGGCGCCGGCGCGGCGGGGCGGGTCTGGCGTGGCGGCCCAGCGCCTGCGCGAGCGGGTTGCCGTCCCAGGCGGACGGGACCGGCACCGCCCCGTAGAGATGGCGCTGCAGGCCGGTGACGGCGCCGGCTAGCGCGGCATCGCCGGCGGCTTCGGCCCAGGCCGCGGGCGTGGTGCCATGCGCTGCGCGGGTCCAGTCGCCCAGCGCCTGGCTGGCGGCGGCCGCATCGCCCGCGCGGCAGGCCCGCAGCGTGGCCGTCAGCCGTGCCTCGGCGCCCCCGGCGCGGGCGCGGCGGCGCTCGGCGCGGCGTTGCCGCAGGCGCGCCAGGCGCGGCCGCAGCCGCCGCCACAGCAGCGCCAGCACGGCGGCGCCGAGCAGCGCGACCGCGCCCCACAGCAGCGTGCGCCACGCCAGGCCGCCCGCGCCCGGCAGCGCGCCGGCCGACGGCCCGCCCGGCGCCAGCGCCCCGGCGTTGCGCGCGGCGGCCACCTCGACCTTCACCGCCGGCGCTTCGGAACTGGCCGGCCGGCGCGTGGCGGGATCGACCCAGTCCACTGTGACCGCGGGCAGCGTATAGGTGCCGGGTCGCTCGAACACGTAGGTCAGCGTATCGATGCGCGTGCCGCCCGGCTCCGGCGCCGCCTGGGCCTGCTCGCCTTGGGCCTGGTCGGACAGCCGCGCGTCCGCGCGGAACATGCGCACGCCGCGCGGCGACGCGGCATGCGGCGGCACGATCATCATCGCCTGCGTCTGCGGCGCAAAGGTGGTGACGGTGCGCACCAGCGCATCGCCCGCATGCAGCCGGACCACGCCGTGGTCGGGGTTGTGGTCCAGCGTCTGCGTCACGCTGAGCCGCGCCACCGGCAGCAAGCGCCGGCCGGCTGTGGCCTCCGCCGTCGCGGTGCCGGTGCCGCCCGTGCCGACCCGGATCGTGGTGAGCGGCAAGGTGACGCTGCCCTCGCGCGGCGCGCCGTCATCGCCGGCGTAGGTCACGCGGATGGTCGCGGCCGGCAGCCGGAACTCGCCCTCCTGCTCGGCGGTGAAGGCGTAGGTCTTGCGAATGCCCGCATAGGCCACGCCGTCGATGGTCTCGGTGGAATTCACGGCGCGCGCATCGGGCAAGGTGACCACCGCGCCCGGCACCGCAAGCGGCGGGAACTCGGGTGCCGCCAGGAAATAGTTGGGCGCGAGGATGGTGACGTCGATGCCCACCTGCTGGCCCGCCAGCACCGGCTGGCGCGCGCCCACGTCGACACGCACGATGGGCCCGGCCGGTCCGGCAGCAGCCCGCGCCAGCCAGGGCCACAGCCACGCCGCCAGCAGCAGCACCAGCAGCGCGGCGCGCCGCAGCCACGCGCGAGGCGGGATGGCGTGGCGCCTCATCGCGCGCCCTGCGCCGGCGCCGCCGGTCCGTGCTGCAGCGCGAACTTGCGCTGCAGCAGGTCGGTCGGCGTGGTCTGGATCGCGCGCATCCACATCTCGGCGTCCTGCGTCAGCACCACCTGCAGCGACTTGCCGCCCGGTGCCGACGGCTTCGCGGCGTCGTACTTGACCTGGTCCGGCGGCAGGTCGGGTGGTTCTTCGCCGTCGTCGGGGTCCGGCTTTTCCTTCGGCAGCTGCTGCGCCAGCAGCTTCTCCATCAGCGCCAGGTTGGCGCTTGCCTCTGGCCACTGCGGCTGGCGCTTCAGCGCCTGGCGGTAGCGCGCGGCGGCCTGCCGGTACTGGCCCTGCCGCGCCAGGGCATTGCCCTGGTTGTAGTCGGCCTGCGCCGAATCGACCCGCGCGAAGCTCTGCACCGCCTGCGCGTACTGGCCGGCGCGATACTGGGCGATGCCACGCCACATCGGATCGTCGAACAGCGTCGCGGCGCGCGCAAAGTCGCCCTGCTCGAAGGCGCGCCGGCCTTGTTGGTCGTGGGTCAGCCACAGGTCGACGAAGCGCCATGGGCGTACCCCACTGGCTTGCGTGGCTGGCGCGGATGACTGCGCCTGCGCCTCGGGCGGCGCGGCAAGCGCCAGCGCCAGCGCCAACAGCAGGCCCGCGCTCCAGCGCACGGTCCAGCCCTTGCGGAACCATAGCATCGCCAGCAGCGCGAGCGGCGGCACCAGCCACCAGCCTTCATCCTTCCAGCGGGTGCGGTCGCCGGCCTGCATCTGTTCGAGATGCGACTGCACGTGGCGCTGCACCCAGGCCACGTCGTCGTCGCTGTCCGGCGTGAAGGTCGCCACCGGCACGCCGCTGTCATTGCCGAAGCGCTCCAGCGCTTTCACATCGAGCCGCGCAAACACCCGCGCGCCGTCCTGCTCGACAAAGCCGCCCCCGGCATCGCGCAAGGGCCCGCCCTGCGCGGTGCCCAGCGCCAGCACCACCGGCTGGCTGCGGCCGCTGCCGGCCTGCGCGCGGAACGCCGCCGCGGCGGCCGGGTCGACGCCGTCGGTCAGGAACAGGATGGTGCCCGGCACCGGCTCACGCTTCAGGTCGGCGTCGATCACGCGCAGCGCCTGCGCCATGTCGCGTCCGGGCACCGGCATGATGCGGGTCTGCAGCGCATCGGCGAAGGTCTGCAGCAGGCTGGCGTCGTCGGTCAGCGGCAACACCAGGTGGGTCGAGCCGGCATAGGCGTAGATGGCGGTGCGGCCGCCGTCGCGGCGCGCCAGCAGCGCCTTGACCTTGAGCTTGGCGCGCTCCAGCCGCGTGGGCGTGACGTCGACCGCGTCCATGCTCGGCGACAGGTCCACGGCGATCGCCAGCGGCGCCTTGTCGTCGAGGAACGGCGGGCGTTCCTGGCGCCAGCTCGGGCCCGCCAGCGCCACCGCGCCCAGCGCCAGCAGCAGCGCGGTCAGGTGCACCGGGCGCAGCGCCAGGCGCCGGCGTTCGCCGAGCATCAGCGCGTCGAGCAGGTGCGGCGCGATGGTGTCGCGCCAGCGCCGCCGCACGTCGCCGCGGCGCCGCACCGCCCACACCAGCAGCGCGGCCGGCAGCAGCCCCAGCAGCCACCACGGGCGCAGGAAATGGAAGTGGGCGAGCGGCTCGAGCCAGGCCGGCATCAGCGCCCGCTCCCGGCGGCATCCGCCATCGCGCCCAGCGGGTCCACCGCTTCCGTCGCTTCCGTCGCTTCCACCACGCCGGCTCGGGCCGGCCTGGGCCGCGCGACCCACGCCGAATAGCCGAACATCAGCAGCTGGTACGCCAGCACCAGCGCCAGCGCCGCGCCCAGCGGCCACATGAACAGCTCGCGCCGCGGCCGCCAGGACAACGTCTTCTGGTCATGCGGCGTGATCCGGTCGAGGGTCGCGTAGATGCTCTCCAGGCTGGCCTGGTCGGCGCCGAAGAAATAGCGCCCGCCGGTCTGCGCCGCCAGCCGCTGCAGCACGTCGAGATCGACCTTCTCTTCGCCCGCGGCGTTGGGGTCGCCGATGCCGATGGTATGCACCACCACCTTGCGTTCGCGCGCGATGCCGCCGGCGCGCTCGGGCGGCATCCGGCTGGCGGTGTCGTTGCCGTCGGTCAGCACGATCATCACGCGCTCCGGCGCTTCGCTGTGCCCGAACAGCTTGATGCCGAGGCCGATGGCATCGCCCAGCGCCGTGCTCGGTCCGGCCATGCCGGGCAGCAGGTCGGCCAGCAGCGCCTGCACCAGCTGGTGGTCCAGCGTAAACGGCGCCAGCGGGTACGGCGCATCGCCGAACACGACCAGGCCGATGCGGTCGCCCGGACGCCGCGCCACGAAATTGCCGACCACCTGCCGCACCGCCTGCACGCGCGGGATCAGCGCGCCGGACGGATCGCGGAAGTCGCGCGTGTCCATCGACTGCGACAGGTCCAGCGCCAGCAGCAGGTCGCGCGCGGGCTGCACCTTCTGCACCGGCGCCTCGAGGTACTGCGGCCGCGCCAGCGCCGTCACCACCAGCACCCACGCCAGCGGCGCCAGCACCCATTGCAGCCGGTTGCGGCGCGGCACCACGGCGCCGGCCGCCGGCGTCAGCCCGGCGGCACTGGCGACCTCGCCAAAGAACGGCAGCCGCACCGACGGGCTTTCCTCGCGGTATGGCGGCAGCCACCACCACAGCAGCAAGGGCAGCGGCAGCAGCGCGAACAGCCAGGGATATTCAAACTGGTACATGGTGTTCCGCAATCCAGCGCCGGCATGCCGCGGCCACGGCGCGCACCTCGGCGTCGGGCCATTGCGCAAGCGCGGCGTCGCCACGGTACTCGGCGTCTTGCACCAGGGCCGCCAGCTGCGGCGCGACATCCTCGGCCCGACCCGCATGCGCCCGCAGGAATTCGGCCCAGCCGCCGCCGGCCAGGCTGGCCACCTGCGCGCGCGGCCACGCCGCCAGCGCAGTGCGCTTGAGCAGCGCCGCCATCGCGCGCAAGGCCGCGGCGCGGTGTGCGGGGTCCGGGTCCTGCGGCAGCGCCGCCAGTTCCGCCAGCGCCTCGCGCCGGTAGCGGTTGGCGCGGTAGCGCCGCCAGCCGCGCCACCCGGCCCAGGCCAGCGCCAGCAGCAGCACGCCGCCGGCGATCGGCCAGCCGATGGTCTGCGGCATCCACGATGGCGGCGGCGGCACGGCGAGGTCGGCCAGCGTGGCCAGGGTGGCCGGGGCGGCGCTGTGGGTGAGGCTCATCGCGCCGCCCCCGCGCGCTGCCGCACCGGTGCCTGCTGCAGCGGCCGGCCCAGCAGCCGGCGCAATTGCGGCGCGGTCTCCTCGGCGGCGGACAGCGGCAGCAGCGGCACGCCCATGGCATGGTGCCAGTCCAGCAGTGCCCTGGCGCGGGAATCGGCAAACTCGGCGATGCCGCGCCGCGTGGCGGCGTGGCCGAAGCCCAACTCGACCTGCAGCTCGCCGTCGCTGACCACCAGCTGTCCCGAGCCCGGCAGCGCGCCCAGGAAAGGGTCGTGGACCAGGATGGTCAGCACATCGTTGTGCGTCGCCAGCGCCAGCATCAGGTCGCGGGTGCGGGTGTCATGGCCGTCGAAGTCGCTGACCACGATCACCAGGCAGTCGTGGCGCGCCATGCGCGCGGCGCGCTCCAGCGCCGCGTTGAGCTGCCCGGCGGCGCGGCGGGCCGGCGCGTCGGCGCGCAGGGCCTGGTTGAAGCGAGCGATGCCGCCCAGCAGCTGCTGCACCGCGTCGCGGCTGCGGCGCGGCGCGAACGCTTCGATGCGCTCGTCGCCCAGCACCACGCCGCCGACGCGGTCGCCTTCGGCGAGCACGCGCCACGCGGCCAGCGCAGCTGCTTCGGCTGCGCTGACCGATTTCATCGCGCGCCGGCTGCCGAAGAACATGTTGATGCGCTGGTCCACCACCAGCAGCACCGGCCGGTCCTTTTCCTCGGTGTAGACGCGCACATGGGGCTTGCCGGTGCGCGCGGTCACGCGCCAGTCCATGCTGCGGATATCGTCGCCGGGCAGGTAGAGGCGCAATTCCTCGAAGGTCAGCCCGCGCCCGCGCACGCGCGAGGCATGGCGCCCGGCCAGCACGCTGTGCACCGGCTGGCGCGGCAGGAAATGGAAGTCGCGCGCGGCCACCTCGAGCCGGGCCAGCGCCGCGGCATCCACGCTGACACCGGCCAGCGCCTGTGAAGACGGCGCATGCGCCGCCGCCGGGGCGGCGCGGGCGATGGCGCGGAATGGCAGGCGCATGAAAGGCGGCCCTCGCGCTGGTTCAGGCCACCGCCACTTGCTGCACCAGGCGCTCGATCACGGCATCGGCGCCGACGCCGGCGGCATGCGCCTCGTACGACAGGATCAGCCGGTGGCGGAACACATCGCCGACCACGGCCTGCACGTCTTCGGGCGTGACGAAGTCGCGCCCGTGCAGCCACGCATGCGCGCGCGCCACCTTGTCCAGCCCGATCGAGCCGCGCGGGCTCACGCCCACCTGGATCCACTTGTCGAGATCGTCGTCGACAAGCTTGGGCGCGCGCGTGGCCTGCACCAGCGCGACGATGTAGCGCTCCACCGCCTCGCTGACATGAATGCCATGGATGGCCGCACGCGCGGCGAAGATGGCCTCGGGCGCGAGCCGCACCGGAGCGCTCGCGCCAGCCGCCGCGCCGCCCGCCTCTTCCGCGCGCGCCAGCCTGACGATGTCGGCCTCGGCCTGCGCTTCGGGATAGCCCACGCTGACATGCATCAGGAAGCGGTCCATCTGCGCCTCGGGCAGCGGGTAGGTGCCCTCCTGTTCGATCGGGTTCTGCGTCGCCATCACCAGGAACAGCGGCTCGAGCTTGTGGGTGGTGCCGCCGACGGTGACCTGGCGCTCTTCCATCGCCTCCAGCAGCGCCGCCTGGACCTTGGCCGGCGAGCGGTTGACCTCGTCGGCCAGCACCAGGTTGGCGAATACCGGGCCGGCCTGGAAGCGGAACTCGCCCTTGCCGCCTTCGGTGAAGTAGATTTCCGAGCCGGTGATGTCCGCCGGCAGCAGGTCCGGCGTGAACTGGATCCGCGACAGCCGCGCATCGAGGTTGCGCGCCAGCATCTTGATGGCGCGCGTCTTGGCCAGCCCCGGCAGGCCTTCGACCAACAGGTGGCCGTCCGCCAGCAGGCCCAGCAGCAGGCGCTCGATCATGCGCTGCTGGCCCACGATCGATTCGCCCATGCGCTGCTGCAGGGCCAGGACGTCGTCGCGTGTGCTCATGGGGCGTTCCTTGGGGTGTTCTCGGGTGCGGCCGGGGCGCGGCGGGCCTGCCCGCCGACAAACCATGCGTAGTAGGGATTGTCGGGATCGGCGCGCATGGCCTGCGTGATATGGCTGGCCCACGCCTCGCGGTCGCCGCGGTAGGCGTCGAGGCCGGCGCGGTAGAACGTGTGCAGGATCTCGCGCTCGTGGCGCAGCTCGCGCCAGAAGGCATCGTCGGCGCCCGCCAGCGGCGGTTCGCTTTGCAGCGACAGCAGCCTGGACAACGATTCCGGGAAGGCGTCGGGGCGGACCCAGCCGGCATACTCGATGCGCGGGCGGTCGTCGGTCACGGCCGGCGCATCGGCCGCATACCAGTCCAGCCCGGCGCGGTCGGTGACCCAGGTGGCCAGCAGTGCCGCCGCCGAGCGCACCCCCACCGCCTGCAGCGCCGCGGCGACATCCGGCTGCGCAAAGCGCGCGCGGACCTGCGCCACATCCAGCGCCAGCGGCGACATCGACCCGACCAGCAGCATCTCGTGCAGCTCGGTGGTCCACAGCGTGGCGTGCGGGAACACATCGAGGAAGCTGCGCACCAGCATGCGCGTATCGGCGTCGTTCTGCGTCGGCAGCGGCAGCCACTGCGCCACCAGGCCGCCGGGCTGCAGCCGCGTGGCCGCGAGCCGGTAGAAGTCGGTCGAATACAGGTTGGCCACGCCGGCAGCCGACGGCGGCGGCGGCTCCAGCGTAACCAGGTCGTACTGCTGCGGGCTCTGCAGCAGTTCGCGCCGGCCGTCGCGCAGGCGGATCTCCACGCGCGGGTCGGTGGCGACGCCGAAATTGCCCTTGAAGCTGGGCACCGCGCGCGCGACCGGCGGCAGCAGCTCCGCCACCACGCGCCGCTCCAGCCCCGGCCACGCCAGCGTCGCGCCCGCCGTGATGCCGGTGCCGAGCCCGATCACCAGCGCCGACTTCGGCGCGCCGTTGTGCACGATCAACGGCAGCAGCGCCTGCAGCCGCATATAGCGCTGCGAGGTCATGGCATCGCCGGAATTGGAAACGCCCTGGATATAGAGGCGCCGGAAGCGGTTGGTGGCGGAGCTCTGCTCGACCACCGCCACGGTGGCGCCGCGCCCTTCCTCGTAGAACACCAGTTCGCCGCCACGCGCCCGCGCCAGCAGCGTGGCGAGGCGGTCCGGCGGCGCCAGCGCGGCGGCGATCACCGCCAGCACGCCCAGCATCGGCACCGCCCAGCGCGCCGCCGGCCGCACCCCGCTGCCCAGCGCCACCGCCACCACGCCGACCACCGCCGCCGCGACCGCCAGCAGCGACAGCGTACGCACCAGCCCCAGGTACGGCACCAGCACGAAGCCGGCCAGCGCGGTGCCGGCGATGCCGCCGAGCGTGTTGAGGGCGATCACGCTGCCCACGCCCGCGCCGATGCGCCGGCTGTCGACACTGACGCGCAGCACGAACGGGAACGCCGCGCCCAGCAGCAGCGTCGGCACGAACACCACCGTCAGCGCCGCCAGCGCAAAGCGTGCGCAGGCCGCCAGCAGCGGGCTCGCGGTCAGGCCCTGGACCCACGCCGACAGGCTGCCCTGCGCGCGCAGCAGCCATTCGCCCAGCAGCACGAACTCGAGCAAGGCCACCAGCCCGGCCGCCGCCACCAGCAGGCCGAAGGCGCCCCACGGGTCGCGCGCGCGGTCGGCATGGCGCGCGGCCAGCGCGCTGCCGATGGCGAGCCCGGCCAGGTAGGTGGCCAGCACCACGGTGAAGGCGAAGGTGCGCGTGCTGAGGAACTGCACGATGGCCTGCGACCAGACCACCTCATAGCCCAGCGCGATGCCGCCCGCGGCGGCATACAGCAGCAGCGCGAGCCGGCCGTTGGCGACATCGCCGGCGGCAGCGGCGGGTTGCGCCGCGTGGGCGCTGGCGGGAGCGCAGGGACTCGTAGCCCGCCGCGCCAGCAGCCAGGCACACAGCGCCGCGACGCCGTTGAGCATGCCCGCCGCGATGGCGCTGCCGAGGATGCCAAGCCCGGGCACCAGCACAAAGCCAGCCAGCAGCGTGCCGGCGATGGCGCCGGCGGTGTTGGCGGCGTAGAGCCGGCCACCGTGCGTGCCAACGCGGCCCGGGCGCGAGCCCAGCACGCGCATCAGCACCGGCAGCGTGCCGCCCATCGCGGCCGCCGGCAGGATCACCAGCACGAACGGCAACGCCCACGCCAGCAGGCCCACCCGGCTTTCCAGCCAGGCAAACGGCGCGGCGGCCTGCGCCAGGGCCAGCGTCGCGCCGACGCCCAGCACCAGCACCGCGATCTCCAGCCAGGCATACAGCCTGAGCGGATCGCCATGGCGGTCGGCGCTGCGGCCGAAGACCCAGCCGCCCAGTGCCAGGCCGCCGAAGAACGCGCTCACGGCGGTGGTGACGGCGTGTACCTCGACACCCACCACCAGCGCGAGCTGCCTGATCCACAGCACCTGGAACACCAGCCCCGCGGTGCCCGAGGCAAAAAGCAGCAGGGCAGGCACCAGCGCGGCGTCATGCCACGCCTGCCCGTCCTGCCCCGCCTGCGCGGCGGCCCGGGCGCCCTGCCCGTTGGTGGCCGTCGCATACCGCACCTTATCCTTGCCGGAGCCTGCGCCGGCGCGCGCTTCTACCATGGTGCGATCCCTGTGGAATGGGCCAGCCGGCCTTTGCAGTGGAAGCCGGCTGGCCGGTCACGCCGGAGGCTACTTGCCGCCGGCCGCGCCCCTGTCGATCGACGACATCACCGCCTCGGTCATCTGGTCGATGGTGAAGCTCGCCGGGCGCTGGCTGGGCGGGTAGTCCTTGAACGACTGGAGGAACGGTGCCACCCGCGACGACGCATAACTGATCATGTAGGCGTTCTTCGCGGTCCAGTCGTAGTACTGGTCGGAAACCGTATCGGCCCGCTCATAGGGGTCCATGCGCAGGTTGAATGCCTTGGGCACGCGCAGGCAGGTGAACGGGTTGGCCCAGACCTGGAAGCCGCCCGGCTGGCGCTGCTCGCAGAACACGAACTTCCAGTCGTTGTGGCGCATCGCCACCAGCTGCCCGTCATCGTTGAAGTAGAAGAAGTCCTGGCGCGGCCCGGTGTTGGTCTGCCCGGTCAGGTATGGCAGGAAGTTGTAGCCGTCCAGATGCACCTTGAACGATTTGCCACCGATGCTGGTGCCCTTGAGCAGCCGGTCCTTGATATCGGCATCGCCGGCCGCGGCCAGCAGCGTCGGGAACCAGTCGAGCCCGGAAATCATCGTGGTGGACACCGTGTTGGGCTTGATCCGGCCCGGCCAGCGAATGATCGCCGGCACCCGGAACGCGCCTTCCCAGTTGGTGTCCTTCTCGCTTCGGAACGGCGTGGTCGCGGCATCCGGCCAGCTGAACTGGTTGGGGCCGTTGTCGGTGCTGTAGATGACGATGGTGTTGTCGGCGATCTTCAGGTCGTCGAGCGCCTTGAGCAGCTTGCCGACGTGGCCGTCGTGCTCGATCATGCCGTCGGCGTACTCGTTGCCGGGCATGCCGCTCTGCCCGCGCATCGACTCGCGCACGTGGGTGAACACGTGCATGCGGGTGGTGTTCATCCACACGAAGAACGGCTTGTCGGCCTTCACCTGCTTGTCCATGAAGCCGATCGCCGCCGTCGTGGTCTCGTCGTCGATGGTCTCCATGCGCTTGCGGTTCAGCGGCCCGGTGTCCTGGACCTTGCCGTCGGCGAACGAGTGGATCACGCCGCGCGGCGCGTTGGCCTTGACCCAGGCCTCGTCGTTTTTCGGGTAGTACGGGCGCTCCGGTTCCTCTTCCGCGTTCAGGTGATAGAGGTTGCCGAAGAACTCGTCGAAGCCGTGCGCGGTGGGCAGGTACTCGTTGCGGTCGCCCAGGTGGTTCTTGCCGAACTGGCCGGTGGCATAGCCCAGCGGCTTGAGCGCCTGCGCAATGGTCACGTTCTGCGCCTGCAGCCCGACCGGCGCGCCCGGAATGCCGACCTTCAGCAGGCCCGTGCGCAGCCCCACTTCACCGGTGATGAAGGTGGAGCGGCCGGCGGTGCAGCTGTTCTCGCCGTAGTAGTCGGTGAACAGCATGCCCTCCTGGGCAATGCGGTCGATGTTCGGGGTGCGGTAACCCACCACGCCATGGCTGTAGGCACTGATGTTGGTCTGGCCGATGTCGTCGCCAAAGATCACCAGGATGTTGGGCTTCTTGCCGGAGGCGGCCGGTGCCGCCAGCGCGGGCGCGGAGGCCGCGGCAACCGGGGCGCTGGTCGCCACCGGCGGATTCTCGCGGGCCGGTACCGGTGCGGCCGCGCCCGGTGCCGGCGTGGCGGCAGGCGCCTGCGCCGCCGGCTGCTGCGCCTTGGGCGGGGTCTCCTTCTTGTCGCAGCCGGTCACGGCGACCACCACGGCGGCCACGGCCAGCATCGCCAGCCTGGAACTCCGCCCTCTGACTATGCGTTCTTCAACTCTGTGCATGTCCCGCCTCCGTTCATTGACCCGTTACGGTCGGTTTGCTGCTGGTTTGCTGCTGATACGTGTGGTCATGGCTTGCCGGCCGGATAGACCTGCTGCCAGTCCCGCTTCATGCTGACCACCGTCCAGCCCCTGGCGCGGGCCGCGTCCAGGGCCTTGTCGAGCTTGCCCACCTTGGACTGGCGGTCATAGGCGAACTCGCGCTCGGCATCGTCGTGATGCACCAGCACGGCCAGGCGCGGGCCGTCGCCGCCCGTGGCGTACTCCAGCATCTGCAGGTCGCCGTCGGAGTTGCCCACGGCAAGGATGGGCCGGCGGCCGATATGGCGGTAGATGCCGACCGGCTTGCCCGGCCCGTCATCGATGAAGTCCAGCTTGGGGTCGCGCACCAGCACAGGCTTGCCGTCGCGCACCTGGTAGCGCACCGCCTGCGAGGAGCCGATCACCTGTTCGGGCGGGACGCCGTAGATGGCCTGGCTCCACGGCCGCATGAAGTCGATGGTGCCGCCCGAGACGATGTAGGTCTTGAAGCCGTTGGCACGCAGGTAGGACAGCAGTTCCAGCTGCGGCTGGTACACCAGTTCGGTGTAAGGCCGGTTGAACTTGGGGTGCCGCGCTTTTGCCAGCCAGTCGCGGATGGTGCGGTCGTATTGGTCCACGGTCATGCCGCTGTTGGCCTCGGCGATCAGGCCAAGCAACTGCTTTTCGTTGCGCATCAGGCCCTGCATGTCATTGGCCATCAGCGCCCTGAACGCGGGGTTGTTGCGCCATTCCGGGTGCTGCGGCGCTGCCGCCCGCACCTGGTCGAGCAGGAAGAAGAACTGGAAGTACAGCGGCTGCTCGCTCCACAGCGTGCCGTCGTTGTCGAACACGGCCACGCGTTCCTCGGGCGGCACGAAGCCGGGCGAGCCGGGCCGCGTCACGTCGGCGACGAATTTCAGCAGCGCCTGGCGGGCCGCACCGTCGCGCCACGACGGCAGCGCCGCTGCCGCAGCCTGCACCGACGGCGCGGCCGCATCCTGCGCCGCCGGCGCGGTGGCGGAGGTCGAGCAGCCGACCAGCGCCAGGCCGGCCAGCGCCAGCGCGGCGATGGCCTTGCGCGTGTGGCTGACAAGGATTGCGGGAGGCGCTGCCATGGTCATGTTGCTCGCTCCTGTAGCGTGTTGCCCTGCTGGAAAGAAACCTGGTTCGCGCGCGGCGTTAGCGCGCTGCCGGGTGGGCCGGCCCGGCCATCGCCACCGGCGGCCGCCGCTGCATTTCGGCCCAGCGGCTTTCGTCCATCACCAGGCGGAAGCCGAGGTGCGACATGCTGTTGAAGGGATCGGTGCCGCGCCGTGCGCTGGGGCGGTAGCTCAGGCAGAAGTCCTCGTTGCACAGGAACGAGCCGCCGCGCGTGACGCGCTTGGGCGCGTTGACCGGCACCCCCGGTTCGGACGGATCCCACGATGCCAGCGGGCCCACCGGGTTTTCGATCGGCTGCGCCTTGCCGGCCTCGCGCCGGAACTGGTCGGCGCGGTACCAGTCCGCGACCCACTGCCAGGCATTGCCGGTCATGTCGGCAAGGCCGTAGCCATTGGGCGGAAAGGTGCCGACCGGGCTGGTGCCCAGCGCCCCGCCGGCCTTGGGACTGACCACGGGGAACGGCTGGTTCTGCTGTCCCTGCCAGACATTGGCCATCTGCCTGCCGTCGGGGGCAAACTGCTCGCCCCAGGCATAGGTCGCCTGCTCGAGCCCGCCGCGCGCGGCGAACTCCCATTCCGCCTCGGTCGGCAGCCGCTTGCCGGCCCACTTGGCATAGGCCTGTGCGTCTTCGTACGAAACCTGCACCACCGGGTGGTTGTCCTTGCCCTCGATCGAGCTGCCAGGGCCGGTCGGATGGCGCCAGTCGGCGCCGGGCACATAGCGCCACCAGCGCGAATAGTCCTGCAGCGGCACCGGGCGCGGCGTGCCGACGAAGACCATGCCGCCCGCGACCATGGCGCTGTCGGGCGGGCGCGGCGTGCCGGGCGGCAGCTGCACGCGCAGGGTTTCCCAGTCGGGCGCGCGCTCGGCGGTGGTGACATAACCGGTGGCTTCGACGAACTTGCGGAATTGCGCGTTGGTGACGTGGTGCTGGTCCATCCAGAACCCATGCACGCGCACCTTGTGCGCCGGCTTTTCATTGGGCTGCGCCATCTTGCTGTCGCTGCCCATCAGGAAGTCGCCTCCCGGCACGCGCACCATGCCGGCGGGACCCGTCTTGCCATCGCCGACGACAATTGCCGGCGCGGCCGGGATCCGTCCCTTCAGATACCAGTAGCTGCCGCCAAGGCCGGCCGCGAGTCCGACGCCGAGCAGGCCCGCCAGCAGCCACGCCCGCCTGCCGCCGCTCCGTGCGGCCGCCAGGGCCGCGGGGCCTGCACCGGGATTGCCGCTATCACGTGGTCCGCTCATTCCTATTGTCTCTGTATGCAAAACACTGCGCCGATCAGCGAAAACAATGATCTCAGATGGGTTCGGCAATCAGAAGTCAGCTTTTTATGATTTCAGGCAGCAGTGAATTAAGTTTTTTTCTCATTCCGCTGTCGCCTCAGCGCCAGGCGCTGCCGACCTGGATATAGAACGCGTTCTGGCCCTTGCTGTGCGCCACATCGAGGCCGATCGACACCCCCAGCTTGCGCGCGATCATGTAGCGAAAGCCCGCGCCGACGCTGTAGATGGCCGAGGCATCGGAAAAATCGTGCCAGCGCCCATAGGCCTTGCCGACGCCGGTAAAGCCCAGCAGCGACCAGCGCGGGGTCACGTCCCAGCGCAATTCCATTTCCGCCGCGAGCGCATTGCGGTCCTGGTAGCGACCCTTCTGCACCCCGCGCAGGTCGACGTAGGGCTGCGCGTAGAACGGGACCTCGCCGCTGGAAAAGCGCGTATCGGCGCGCAGGCCGAGGATCACGGTGCGCGCCAGCGGCAGCCAGGTAAAGCCGCGCGCGTTGTACATGTTGAACGACTGGGTACTGCCGAAGCCGCCGCGCGCGAACTGCGCCTCGAGTTCGGCATAGCTGCCGCGGCTGGGGTAGAACATGTTGTCGCGCGAGTCATAGTCGACCACCAGGCCGGCCTTGCCGATGCGCTGGGTCTGGTCGAAGCTGCCGAACTCGCCGGCATCGCCAAACCTGAAGGTCGCGGTCGAATCGAAATACACATAGCGCGGGCCCGCGTACCAGCGGGTGTCGGCGATGCGCACCAGCAGCTGCTGCACCAGGAACACCCCGCGCAGCGCATAGGCACGCGGCTGGTTGCGCAAGCCGTAGTAGTCGAGGTTGGCGTCGACCTTGGCCAGCGCGCCGAGATAGCGATAGCGGTCGCCGTCCCAGGTATGGAAATGCGCGACGCCGGCGCCCCAGGTTCCATTCTCGGTATACGCGCCGCCGATGCCGGTGATGTTGGGCGGCGCCGGGCCCTTGCCGCTGGCCCTGGCACTGGCGGCCGCGTCGGCCATCGATTGCGAGAAGAACATCAGCCCGAGGCCCGCGCCATAACCGACCGCCGGCTCGGTGATGATGGTTGGCACGGGCAGCGCGCCGCTGTGGTTGAGCAGGAAGTCGCTCAGGTCCAGCGCGCCGTCGTCCGGGTCGAAGAACGACAGCGGCTTCTTTGCTCCAGCCACGTCGGCCTGCGCCCATGCGCCGCCGCAGCAGCACACGGCCAGTGCGCCCATCAGCGCGGCAAGGCGTTTTGTCATGGCGGGATGAATCATCGGCAAGCATCATCGCCGGGCGGCTTCGGCCTTGTGAAGTAAAACTTTGCGATGCCGTGATGAAAGTTTTAACGTGCTTTTCTTGCGAGCTTTCGCGCCAACAGTGACGCGGGGGTTTGCTGCTAGTATGCAATGTCAAAAAACCGGCGCGGACGCCGACCGCATGCCCTGCCCGGTCTGTCCGACCTGTTGATGCCCATGCCAAAGACCTTCGCACGACGGCTTGCCTTGACTGCCCCGCTGCTGCTGGCCTGCGTCGGCGCCCACGCCACCGAAGGCGCGCTCGGGCGCCCCGTGACCGGCACCAGCGTGCTTCCCAACGCGGGAGTGGTGTCGCCCGAACCGGCGCTGATCGTCAATGTCGGCGAGATCTACCTCGACGGCTCGATCGGCGGCAGCCGCACCGTGCCGGTTGCGGGCAAGGCTTCGGCCGGCATCGACGGCAAGATCGCCTTCACCCTGGCGACCGTGATGAAAGTGTGGGACACCGACACCGGCGCCTGGAACTTCGCCTCCAGCTTTACGCTCCCGTATGTGTGGACCAAAGTCGCGGCCAACCTTGCCGTCGGCGGCCGCAGCCTCGGCACCCAGGACACCGCCTCGAACCTGTTCGACATCTCGTTCGCGCCGGTCATCGCGGGCTACCATTTTTCCAAGACCGAACACGTGGCGCTGAGCCTGAACGTGTGGGCGCCGACCGGCAAGTACGACCCCAACGCCCTGGCCAATCCCAGTCTCAACAACTGGACCTTCATCCCGCAGGTGGCCTACACCCGGCTGTTCCCCGAACACGGGCTCGAGTTCGATGCCGTCGCCGGCATCCAGTTCTACACCCGCAACCACGCCACCGATTACCAGAACGCACCGCTGTTCACGCTCGACACGATGCTGCTCAAGCGCTTTGCCAACGGCGCCGGCGTCGGCCTGATCGCCGGCACCACGCAGCAGCTGGGCGACGACAGCGGCCCGCTGGCCGACCGCCTGAACGGCTTCCGCGGCCATGACTGGGCGGTAGGTCCGATCGTCACCTACGACACCAAGATCGGCGCCAGGAGCCTGCTGTCGCTCGGCCTTCGCTGGGTGCCCACGGTGGCCAGCAAGAACCGGCTGAAGAGCACCAACACCTTCATGGGCACGGCGACACTGGTGTTTTGATGGCATCACGCGCCAACTTGAAATACCCACGAGCCAGCGTCCGCGTTGATCAAGCGCAAGCTCCATTTCCTTTCCTGCCTGCAAACTGGCGCCCATGACGACGTTGCCCTCTTCTTCCCCCGCTTCCACCGCCGCCCCCGCTTCCCCTGACACCAGCCAGCCCTCCCCCGCGGAGCCCCCACGCCGCCGCGCGCTGGTGCCGCGCGGCCGCTTCGCCTTTGTCACCGGCATCGTCAGCTGGACCCTGCTGATCGCCAGCACGCTGTTCTGGTGCGCGCTGCTATTTCCGCTGGCGCTGCTGAAGCTGGCCCTGCCGTTCACCGCCGTCAGGCGGCGCATCGACCCGCTGCTCAATGGCATCGCCACCGCCTGGATCTCGGGCAACACCGGCTGGTTCGCGTGGATCCAGCGCGAGCCCTGGGACGTCCGGGGCAACGAGGGCCTGCGCTATGCCGACTGGTACCTGGTCAACTGCAACCACCAGTCGTGGGCCGACATCTTCGTGCTGCAGCGGGCGCTGAACCGGCGCATCCCGCTGCTGAAGTTTTTCCTGAAGCAGCAGCTGATCTATGTGCCGGTGATCGGCCTGGCCTGGTGGGCGCTGGACTTTCCGTTCATGAAGCGCCACGGCAAGGCCGAGCTGCGGCGCAATCCGGCCTTGCGGCGCCAGGACCAGGAGACCGCCCGGCGCGCCTGCGCCAAGTTTTCGCTGGTGCCGACCAGCGTGATGGTGTTTGCGGAAGGCACGCGTTTTACCGCGGCCAAGCACGCCGCGCAGGCTTCCCCCTACCGCCACCTGCTCAAGCCCAAGGCCGGCGGGCTGGCGGTGGCGCTGAACGCGATGGGCGACAAGTTCCGCTCGCTGATCGATGTCACCATCGTCTACCCGCAAGGCGCGCCCGGCTTCTGGGACCTCGCCTGCGGTCGCGCCGGCCCGGTGCTGGTGCGGATGCGCCAGCTGCCGGTGCCGCCGTCCTTCTGCCACGCAGACTACGGCAGCGACAAGGCCTTCCGCACCGAATTCCACCACTGGCTGGCAAGCCAGTGGGAGGCCAAGGATGCGGAGATCGAGGCGCTGACGCCGCCGCGCGAGGGCTGAGCCGCGGCTAGCCGGGCAGCCGCTCGATGGCGCGCTTGCCCTGCGCCACCGCCGCCGTCAGCGAAGGGCTGCCGGCGTTGTCGCTGTTGGCGATGCTGATGTTGCCGACGCCGGCCAGGCCCGGCCACGCCGCGTCGGGCGCCACGTTCTCGCCGGCCAGGCTGTCGGGCATGTAGCTGTAGCCATGCGCCCAGCGATTGACGGTAATGCCGCGGATGACATCCTTCGAAGCAAAGCCCTGGTGCCCCAGCATGCGGTCTAGCTGCGCGCGGATGTCGCGCTCCATCGCATCGAACGGCGTGCCCAGCAGCAAGGCGCGGCCGGCGCGGAAGCGGTCGCGCGCGGGCATGCCGCTGTCGGGCACGGTCGGCACATGGAGCATGTGCAGCACCGCCGGATCGGACGGTTCCCGGCCCGCGGGCGGCTCCAGCCAGAGATCGGTGTAGGGCATGGCGGGCGCATGGATGCGGCGGGTGCGCAGCGCGGCAAACGCCTGCCAGTGATCCAGTGCCACCTTGGTATAGACCAGCGGCGCCTTGGCCTCGTTGTGCAGCGTGGCCTTCTGCTGCGCCGGCAGCGACGGCAGCAGATACGGGATCATCATGTTGTAGCCGGCCAGCACCACGTGGCGCGCCTCGACCCGATGCAGGTTGCCGCTGAAGCCATAGGTGACGCGCGTGATCGGGCCGTCGGGCTCGACCGCGATCGCGGTGCTGTTCAGGCGCAGCCGCACCGGTTGCCCGTCGCGGTCCAGGTGGCCGTAATCGAACGCGGCCGACACCACCTGCGCCGGCGCGGCAATGCGGGCCACGTCCGGGATCAGGCTCTGCACCAGCAGCCGCGCCAGCGAGGCATTGCCATCGGCAAACCACAGCCGCGAGGCGGGCGACTTGCCCAGCCGCGCGTTGCCCGCCGGCGCCGGCATGTTGGCGCCGGCGGGCAGGCCGATGGCGATGGCGTCGGCCACCGAAATCCCGTCGGCATCGAGCGCGTAGGCATCGAGGCTGCGGCTGCGCAGGAAGCGCTGCCCGGCCAGGCCGATGCCGGCCTTGTCGCGCAGGAAGGCGGCGTAGCGCATGGTGCGCAGCGCCGCGCTGCGTTCTGCGCCCGCCAGCGCCGGCAGGTAATCGGTGGTGCCGGCGACCAGCCGCGCCAGTGCGGCGCGGTCCGCGACGGGCAAGGGCGCGCTGTCGAGGAAGCGCGACAAGGCCGCAGGATCGGGGCCGCCAGACGGGCCGCCCGCGCGCGCGCCGCTGCGCGCGTCGATCGCTTCGCCGAAGGGGTCGCCTGCCACCCACTGGTCGCGGCCGAAGTGCTCGGCGTCGAAGAACACCGCGCGGCCCATGCCGAGCGCGGCATACGGGTCAGCGGCCGCGGGCGGCTGCGCGGCATCGAGCCCCAGCCCGGCCAGCAACTCGCGCACCGCGGCATCGCCGGCCGCGCTTGCCGGCATCTCGGCGCTGCCGCCATAGGTCACCAGCCGCTTGCCGCGCACCGTGAACTCGTTGCGCTTGGCGTGGCCGCCGAAATCGTCGTGGTTGTCGAGGATCAGGATGCGGCGGTTGGCGCCGAAGCGGCGGCGGTAGAACCACGCCGCCGCCAGGCCGCTGAGGCCGCCGCCCACCACCACCAGGTCGAAGGCTTCGCGCGCCAGCACCGCGGGATACTTCGCGCCTTCGCGCGCCAGGCTGTGGGCCAGCGTGTAGGTGCCGGCATGGTTGCCGCGCAGGCCGGTCAGCGCCGGCGGGTAGGCAGCGGACGGCGCGCCCGCGCGCGGCTGCGCGTGCAGCAGCTGCGCCGGCGCCAGCCCCGCGGCAATCGCCAGCGCGGTGCCATTGAGGAAGTCTCTTCGGGTGATCGTCATCGGCGGCTCATGGTTGGGCGTCGGCCTGGCGCTGCGCGGCCAGGGCCCGGCGCCGCGCGGCCACGTCGGCCTCCGCCACCGGCGCGGCGCGGTTGCCCCAGCTGCCGCGGATAAAGGTCAGCACGTTGGCCAGCTCCTGGTCGTCCAGGGTCCAGCCATAGCCGGGCATGTGGTAGTCCGACGGCGCGGTGGCCACCCGTGCGGTCACGGCGCCGTCGAGCAGCAGGTTGACCAGCGAGGCCGGATCGGGATCCGCCACGGTCGGGTTGCCGGCCAGCGGCGGGAACACGCGGGCGAAGCCCTTGCCGTCGGCACCATGGCACGGCATGCAGAACACCGCGTACTGGCGCGCGCCGGGCAGGTCGAAGCGGCCCTGCCGCAGCTGCTGCGCGGTGGCGGGATCGGGCCGGAACGGCTTGTCTTCGCCGCGCGCGCCGGGCAGCGACTTGAGATAGGCGGCAACCGCGTCGAGATCGGCCGGGCTCATGTACTGGGTGGCGGTGGAGACCACGGTCGACATCGGTCCGAACGAGGTCGCGTGCGCATTGCGCCCGGTGCGCAGGAACTCGGCGATGTCCGCGCGCGACCAGGCGCCCAGTCCGGTGAGCTGGTCGCCGGTCAGGTTGGTGGCCGACCAGCCCTCGACGCTGGCGCCGGACAGGAAATGCCGGCTGCGCTCGTCCAGGCCCTTCTCGGCGAACAGCGTGCCGCGCGGCGTATGGCAGGCGCCGCAGTGCGCCACCGCCTGCACCAGGTACGCGCCGCGGTTCCAGGCGGCATCGCGCGCCGGGTCGTTGCGCACCGGATCGTCATCGAGAAACAGCACATTCCACACCGCCAGCAGGCCGCGCATGCCGAACGGCCAGCGCATCTGCGGCGCGGGATTGCGCTGCGCCACCGGCGCCACCTCGGCGCGCAGGTAGGCGTACAGGGCCGCCACGTCGTCGCTGCGCAGGCGCGCGTACGACGGGTAGGGCATCGCCGGATACAGGCGTTTGCCGTCGCGCGCGACGCCGTGGCGCACGGCGCGGTCGAACTCGGCCAGCGTGTAGGCGCCGATGCCGCTGGCGGCATCGGGCGTGATATTGGTCGAATACAGCGTGCCGACCGCGGTGCGGATCGGCAGCCCGCCGGCAAAGGGCTTGCCGCCGGTGCTGGTATGGCAGGCGGCGCAGTTGGCGATGCGTGCCAGGTAGCGGCCGCGTTCGACCTGCTGCGCGTCGCCGGCGGCCTGCGCCAGGCCCGCGGGCAGCAGTACGGCCAGCGCCAGCCCGGCCAGCTGACGCAACGCGCGGGAGAAAGCGAGGCCAGGCCCGTGAAAAGAAAAGCGCATGGATGCAGTCAGCTCATGCCGCCGACACAGCCCAGTTGGCCGCCAGCACCAGGCAGGCCACCAGTCCGGCGGCGACGGCCACGCCGGTCACGATCAGCGGCACCGGGCGCAGGTTGTCCAGGTCGCGCTGGTGCTCGCTGCCCTGGCGCAGGCCGAAGAAGCCCCACAGCACGGTCCGCAACAGCCTCAACGGGTTCATGGCATCTCCTGGCACAACGGCAACGGGTATCGGGACGAGAGGCCGATTATGGCCCGTCGCCGCCAGCCATACCAGCATCAGATAACTGGAAAATTTACGTATCAGTTGGCTGCGTCCGGGCGATAATCCCCTGACCGCCGCCGCCCTGCTCCCCACCATGAAACGGTACGAAGCCCTGGCCGAAACCCTGGCCGCCGATATCCGCAACGGCAGCCTGCCGCCGGGCACGCGCCTGCCGTCGATCCGCAAGACCGTGGCCCAGTACGGCGTCAGCCCGTCGACCGCGTTCCAGGCCTATTACCGGCTGGAAGAGCGCGGGCTGGTGCGGGCGCGCGAGCGCTCCGGCTACTACGTGGCGGGGCCGGCGCGGCGCGAGCTGCCGCAGCCGCAGGCGCGCCCGTCGCGGCAGGTGTCGACGCAGGTGGACATCTCCAAGCTGGTGTTCGCCGTGCTCGAAGGCGCGCGCGACCGCGAGCTGGTGCAGTTCGGCTCTGCGTTTCCGTCGCCCGAGCTGTTCCCGTGGGAGCGGCTGGGCAAGTCGCTGGCGCGCGCCGGCCGTGCGCTCGACCCGTGGTACTCGGTCAACGACCTGCCGCCCGGCAATGCCGCGCTGCGCCGCCAGATCGCGCTGCGCTACCTGGGCGCTGGCGCGCCGCAGCCGGCCGAAGACCTGGTGGTAACCAACGGCGCGCTCGAGGCGCTGAACCTGTGCCTGATGGCGGTGACGCAGCCGGGCGACGTGGTCGCGATCGAGTCGCCTGGCTTCTACGCCTCGCTGCAGGCGCTGGAGCGGCTGCGGCTCAAGGCCGTCGAGATTCCGGTCGATCCCGCCGAAGGCATTGACCTGGGCGCGCTCGACACCGCGCTGTCGCGCCATCCGGTCAAGGCGTGCTGGTTCATGACGCAGTTCCAGAATCCGCTCGGCGCCAGCATGTCGGAGGACAAGAAGAAGGCGCTGGTGGCCTTGCTCGCGCGCCACCAGGTACCGCTGATCGAGGACGACGTCTATGGCGAGCTCTACTTCGGCAACCGCTGCCCGCTGCCGGCCAAGGCCTTCGATACGCACGGGCTGGTGATGCATTGCAGCTCGTTCTCCAAGACCCTGGCACCGGGCTTCCGCATCGGCTGGGTCGCGCCGGGCCGCTTTGGCGAGGCAATCCAGCGGCTCAAGCTGATGACCACGCTGTCGGCCGGCGTGCCCGCGCAGGTGGCGCTGGCCGAATACCTGCAGCATGGCGGCTACGACAAGCACCTGCGCAAGCTGCGCCACGTGCTGGAGATGCAGCAGGGCCGCATGATCGACGCGATCGGCCAGCATTTCCCGGAAGAGGTCCGGGTGTCGCGGCCGGAGGGCGGGTATTTCCTGTGGGTGGAGTTTGCCGCGGGGTTCGATGCGCTGGCCTTGCACCACGCCGCGCTGGAAGCCGGCATCGGCATCGCGCCGGGGCCGATCTTCTCGGCCCGGCAAGGCTACCGCAACTGCATCCGGCTCAATTACGGGCATCTGTGGAACGACCAGGCCGATGCCGCCGTGGCCACGCTGGGGCGGCTCATCGCGCAGCAGCAGGCGGCCTAGCGCGCATCCCGCTGCCGGCGCAGCGCCCACTCCAGCGCCTCGAACCCGGCCTGCACCAGCAGCGCCAGCACCGCGGCCGGGATCGCGCCGGCGAGCAGCAACGTGGTGTCGTTCAGCGCCAGCCCGGTGGCGATGCGCTCGCCGAAACCGCCGGCGCCGACGAACGCTGCAATGGTGGCCGTGCCCACGCTGATGATGGCCGCGGTCTTGACGCCGGCCAGCAGCACCGGCAACGCCAGCGGCAGCTCCACATAGCGCAGCACCTGCGCGCCGCGCAGCCCCAGCGCGCGCGCCGCGTCACGCATGCCCTGCGGCACCTGCTCCAGCCCGGTGGCGGTATTGCGCACGATCGGCAGCAGCGCATAGAGAAACAGCGCCACCATGGCCGGCCATACGCCGATGCGGCCCAGCAGCGGGATCAGCATTGCCAGCAGCGCCAGCGACGGCACCGTCTGCAGCACGCTGACCGCGCCCAGCACCGCATGGCCGGTGCGCCGGCGCCGCGCCGCCAGCATCCCCAGCGGCACGCCCACCAGCGTCGCGGCGCCGACCGCGCCCGCCACCAGCCCGACATGGCGCCGCGCCAGGCGCGCGGTGTCGGGGCCGAACAGCGCGGCCAGCAGCCGGCTGCGCTGGGGGTCAGCAGCATGCGCTGCCTGCGCTCCGCCACCGTCCAGGAAGGCGCGCGCGATCGCGGCAAACGGCTGGCCATCGAGCTCCGCCGCCGCGTTCATGGCGATCATGTCGTCGGCGCTGACGCGTCCGGCCAGGTGTTGCAGCGCCTGCCAGGCCTGCGGAAAGCGCTGCGGCACGTCGAGCCGGTAGACCACCACGGCGTCGTAGCGGGGAAAGTAATGCCGGTCGTCCGCCAGCACGCGCAGCCGGTACTTGCGGATCTTGGCGTCGGTGGAATAGATGTCGATGGCATCGACCTGCCCTGCCGCCAGGGCCTCGTAGGCAACGCCGTGGTCCAGCCCGAGCG
The DNA here is from genome assembly GCF_900250075.1 of Cupriavidus taiwanensis. NCBI lineage: Bacteria > Pseudomonadati > Pseudomonadota > Betaproteobacteria > Burkholderiales > Burkholderiaceae > Cupriavidus > Cupriavidus taiwanensis. The sequence continues at coordinate 1,893,490 of NZ_LT977070.1, read as the reverse complement.
GGCGTTGCGGCAAGCCATAGCGGCTGGCCAGCCCGGGCCAGCCGTCGGCGCGGCCGAGGAACTCGTGCGACAGCCCGAGCCTGAGCCCGGGCTGCGCCGCAAGATCGCTCAAGCGCTGCAACGACCCGGCGCGGGCGTCGGACACGGCCAGCGCATAAGTGTTCTCGAATCCCAGTGGAATCCCCGCGCCCAGCCCCATCGGCGCCAGCGCGCGCCGGATCTGGTCGAGCCCGGCGCCGGGCGGCAGCTTGAGGATTTCGGCGGCCAGCGTGCCGGTGTAGTCGGCGTAGAGATCGATGCTGCCGGCCTTCAGCGCTGCGAACACGATCGCGGTATTGCCCAGGCCGGCCTGGTGCTGCGCAGTGCCGGGCGGCCCCGCGGCCTGGCTCAGCAGTTCGCCAAGGATGTAGGACTCGGTAAAGCGCTTGGAACCGACGCGCAGCGGATCCGCCGCATAGGCCGGCAGGCTTGCGCCAAGTGCGGCCGCCAGCATCCATGCCAGGGCCAGGCCCAGCCCTTGCCGCACGGGCCATGCCCTGCCGCCTGCCTGACTTCCACGAATCCCGGCCAACACGTCCGTCCCGATATGGCGCCGGTGTGCGCCCGGCATCGCTACATCATAGGCGGCGCATGAACTTATCCCGAAATAGTATTTGCAATCTGCATGTTGAAGGCGTCAGAATCCAGTTTAGACATACAACCCGTTAGCGCGCCCCTAATCCTCTCGAGCCCCATGGATATCCGGCAACTGGAAGCCTTCGCCGCAGTCGTCACCACCGGTAGCGTCACCGCCGCCGGGCGGCTGCTCGGCCGCTCGCAGCCCGCCATCACACGGCTGATCCAGGAACTGGAGGCCGAGCTCGGCTTCGCCCTGTTCACACGCAGCGGCCCGCGGGTCAGCCCGACCGAGCAAGGCTTCCTGCTTTACGACGAGGTCGAGCAGACGCTGGCGGGCATGCAACGGATCCGCACGCGCGCCGCGGCGCTGGCGCGCGGCGATGGCCGGCCGCTGCGAATCGCCGCCACGCCCGCGCTGGCCGCGGGCCTGCTGCCGCCGGCGCTGGCACTGGCGTTCGCGCGCGGGCTGTGCGCGCCGGAACGCGTGGCGGTGCAGAGCCAGTCGCCGGAGCAGGTGGTGCACGCGGTGCTGACCGGCGCCGCCGACATCGGCCTGAACAGCCTGCCACTGGAGCACCGCGGCGTGACCGTGCACTGGATCGGCCAGTCCGCGTGCGTGGCGGCGCTGCGCGCCGACGATCCGCTCGCGGCACGGCCCGCCCTCACCTTGCAGGACTGCCGCGGCCGCCGCCTGATCACCATGCACAACCCCTACCGGCTGCGCCGCCGCGTTGACCGCGCGCTCGCCGCAGCCGGCGTGCCGGCGGCGGGCGTGATCGACACCAACACCTCGATCAGCGCCCTGACCCTGGTGCGCGCGGGGCTGGGCATTGCCTTGCTGGAGCCGGTGACCGCGCGCGGCCTGCCGCTGACCGATATCGCGGTGCGGCCCATCGATGCCGATATCCCATTCTTCTTCGGGGTGATCACGCCGCAGGCGCGTCCGGCCAGCACCGCCGTGCTGGGGCTGGTGCAGGCGGTGGCCGACGCGGCTGCCGGACTGCTGCCCGACCTGGTGCGGCGCGAGCCGGCGGAGCACGGCGCGCTGCTGCAATCGCTCTATGGCGATGCAGGCTACGCGGCTGACCCCGGCGATGCCGTGCACCACCCCACCCACGATTCCGAACTGACTAGCCATGACTGACCCCACCGTTGCGAACGCTCCCCCGCCCGCGGGCCTCGCCGCCCTCGAAGCCCGGCTGCGCCAGGACCTGGCCTGGCTGGAGCTGCCCGCCAAGGCCTGGACCATGCCGCGCAGCGTCGACGGGCACGAGGTGCTGGACGTCGCCGTGATCGGCGGCGGCATGGCCGGCCTGGCGGCGAGTGCCACGCTGACGCACCTGGGCGTGCGCGTGCGCGCCTTCGACCGCGCCCCGGCGGGCTATGAGGGCCCGTGGGCGACCACCGCCCGCATGGAGACGCTGCGCTCGCCCAAGCAGCTCACCGGCCCCGCGCTGGGCCTGCCGGCACTGACCTTCCGCGCCTGGTTCGAGGCGCAGTTCGGCGAGGCCGCGTGGCAGGCGCTGGACAAGATCCCGCGGCTGCAATGGATGGACTACCTGCGCTGGTACCGCGAGGTGCTGGCGCTGGATATCCGCAACGAACACCAGGTCGAGCGGATCGTGCCGCGCCCAGACGGGCTGGTGGCGCTGTCGATGCAGACCCCGGCCGGCCCGCACACGGTGCTGGCGCGCCGCGTGGTGCTGGCCACCGGCCGCGACGGCCTCGGCGGCGCCTATGTGCCGCCGCTGGCGGCCGCGCTGCCGCGCCACCTGTGGGCGCATTCGTCGGACCAGATGGATTACGCCGCGCTGCGCGGCAAGCGCGTGGGCGTGGTCGGGGCCGGCGCCTCGGCCATGGACAGCGCCGCGACCGCGCTGGAAGCCGGCGCCGCCAGCGTCGAGATGCTGATCCGCCGCGCCGACATTCCGCGCGTCAACAAGAGCAAGGGCGCCGGCAACCCCGGCCTGACGTTCGGCCACTATGGCCTGCCCGACGCGTGGAAATGGCGCCTGCGCCATTACATCAACAGCCAGCAGGTGCCGCCGCCGCGCGGCAGCACGCTGCGCGTGTCGCGGCATGCCAACGCATACTTCAACCTGGGCGCCGCGCTGGAAGCGATCGAAGCGCAGGGGGATGTGCTGCGGGTGCAGACCCCGCTGGGCGAGTTCGAACTGGACTTCCTGATCTTCTCCACCGGCTTCCGCATCGCGCTGGAAACGCGCCCGGAGTTCGCCGCCTTCGCCCCGCATATCCGCTTCTGGCGCGACCGCCATGCGCCGCCCGCGAGCCAGGAAGACCGCGAGCTGTCCGATTCGCCCGATCTCGGCGAAGCCTTCGAATTCCAGGAAAAGACTCCCGGCACCTGCCCGGGCCTGACGCGCATCCACTGCTTCTGCTATCCGGCGGCGCTGTCGCATGGCACTGTCTCCGGCGACATCCCGGCGATCAGCGACGGCGCGCGCCGGCTTGGCCAGGGCATTGCCGCGCGGCTGTACCAGGAAGACATCGAGCTGCACTACGCCGCGCTGCAAGCCTATGCCGAGCCCGAGGTCTTCGGCGACGAATGGGTGCCGGCGCCGCCGCCGGCGCTGCGCACCGCCAAGGCCTGAATCCCAATCCGACTCCACCACGCAAGAGCGTCCGATGACCCAGCCCCCGACTTCCCCGGTCGACCTGATCGACCAGCTTACCGGCCTCGCGCCAGGTAGCGCCACCCACGCCCTGCGGCACCAGCGCGACAAGGTCGTGGCTGCTACCCAGGGCAGCTACGATGCCCTGTTCGACCCCGAACTGCCCGGCCTGTCGCTGGCGGAGCGGCTGCTGGTGGCGCTGTACGCCGCCCGGCTGACGCCGTCGCCGGCGCTGGCCGCGCACTACCGCGGCCGGCTCGGGCAGCTCGGCGCCGATGCCGGCCAGGTCCGCGCCGCGGCCGAGGGCACGCCCGCGGACGTGGCCGAGCCGCGCCTGCGCGCCATGCTCGAATTCACCCGCAAGCTGATCGAAAAACCGGTCGAGGGCGACCAGGCCGCGCTGCTGGCGCTGCCCGCCGCCGGCCTGAGCACCCCGGCCGTGGTCACGCTGGCGCAGCTGGTTGCGTTCCTGTCGTACCAGGTGCGGCTGGTGGCCGGACTGGACGCGCTGAAAGCCCTGCAAGCCCTGAATGACAACCCCGCCGGAGCCCAGGCATGAGCGAAATCATCAAATCCCACGGCTTCACCAACGAGGTCCTCGACTGGAAGGCATGGCTCGACGTGGTCGACCTCGACCAGGCCACGCCGGAGCAGATCGCCGTGCTCGAAGAGAGCCACCCCAAGGCCAAGGTGCAGGACTACTACCGCTTCCTGGTCCACCAGCCCGAGATCCTGCGCCAGCGCTCGACTGCCTTCAACGCCATCATGTACGCGCCCGGCGGCATGCCGCGCGCCGAACGCGAGCTGTCGACCACGGTGGTGTCGCGCATCAACGGCTGCGTCTACTGCGCCTCGGTCCATGCCCAGCGCTTCGAACAGCTGGCCAAGCGCAACGATGTGATCCGCCAGGTGTTCGACGACCCCTACAGCGCCGGCACCACCGCGCGCGAACGCGCCATCGCGAAGTTCTCGGCGGAACTCACCGAGCGGCCGGCCGAAGTTTCCGCCGAGCAGCTCAGGCCGCTGCGCGAGGCCGGTGTGACCGATGCCGAGATCCTGGACCTGATCCATTCGATCGCAATCTTTGCGTGGGCGAACCGGCTGATGCTGAATCTTGGCGAACCGGTGTTTCCCGAGCAAACCGGCGCATAGCTTCAGCCGGCGTCAGGCGCCCGTCGCGGCGTGATGCACGGCCAGCCAGACCGTAGGCTGGCCGGCATCGGTCCACGCGACGCGGTGCCGGCAGTGGGCCGGCAGGTGCAGCCAGTCGCCCGGCGCCATGCGATGCTCGCCGGGCTGCCCCTCGATCTCGAGCGCGGCACTGCCGCTCAGCAACAGCACCCATTCCGCCTGAGCGCTGTCGTACCAGAAGCCCGCGGGGCTGGCCTGGCCGTTGGAGACGATGCGCTCGATGCGCAGGCCCGGGCGTTGCAGCAGCGGCTCGAAGATTTCCTGCGCCGCGCCGGCCGGGACGCCGGCAAAAAGGTTTCCGTGTTCCGTCTGCATGGTGCCCCCTTCCGGCGCGGCTTGCGCCTCGCTCAGTCGCCCGGCCCGGGCGCGAGCACATCGCGCGCGCCGTTGCGGCCCATCGGCGAGACCAGTCCGGCCACTTCCATCTGCTCGATCAGCCGCGCCGCGCGGTTATAGCCGATGCGCAGCTGCCGCTGCACCGCCGAGATCGAGGCGCGGCGGCTGGTCAGCACGAAGCTGGCGGCCTCGTCGTAAAGCGGATCGGCCTCGCCGTCGCCGCCGCCGTCGCCGAACAGGTCGGCGCCGCCGGCCTCGGCCGGGTCGCCGGCGAGAATGGCCTCATCGTAGTCGGGCTCGCCGAACTGCTTCCAGTGCTCGACCACGCGATGCACTTCGTCGTCGGCAACAAAGGCGCCATGCACGCGCTGCGGATAGCCGGTGCCCGGCGGCAGGAACAGCATGTCGCCCTGGCCCAGCAGGCTCTCGGCGCCCATCTGGTCGAGGATGGTGCGCGAGTCGATCTTGGACGAGACCTGGAACGCCACGCGCGTGGGGATATTGGCCTTGATCAGGCCCGTGATCACGTCCACCGACGGGCGCTGCGTGGCCAGGATCAGGTGGATCCCGGCGGCACGCGCCTTCTGCGCCAGGCGCGCGATCAGTTCCTCGATCTTCTTGCCGGCGACCATCATCAGGTCGGCCAGTTCGTCGATCACCACCACGATCATCGGCAGGCGCGACAGCGGCTCGGGTGCATCCGGCGTCAGCGAGAACGGGTTGGGCACCTTCTGCCCCGCGGCCTCGGCGGCGCGGATCTTCTGGTTGTAGCCGGCCAGGTTGCGCACGCCCAGCGCCGACATCAGCTTGTAGCGCTTTTCCATTTCGCCGACGCACCAGTTGAGCGCGTGGGCGGCCTGCTTCATGTCGGTGACCACCGGCGCCAGCAGGTGCGGAATGCCCTCGTAGACCGACAGCTCCAGCATCTTGGGGTCGATCATGATCAGGCGCACGTCTTCCGGCGTGGCCTTGTACAGCATCGACAGGATCATGGCGTTGACCGCCACCGACTTGCCCGAGCCGGTGGTGCCGGCCACCAGCAGGTGCGGCGCGCGCGCCAGGTCGGTCACCACCGGGTTGCCGGTGATGTCCTTGCCCATCGCCAGCACCAACCGCGAATGATGCGCCTGGAACGAGGCGGCGTTGACGATCTCGGACAGCCGGATCATCTGCCGGCGCGCATTGGGCAGCTCCAGCCCCATGCAGGTCTTGCCGGGAATGGTCTCGACCACGCGGATCGAGGTCACGCCCAGCGCGCGCGCCAGGTCCTTCATCAGCCCGACCACCTGCGCGCCGCGCACGCCCATGGCGGGCTCGACCTCGAAGCGGGTGATCACCGGGCCGGCGCCGGCGCCGACCACGGCGACCGGCACCTTGAACTCGGCCAGCCGCTGTTCGATCAGTTCGCCGGTTTCGCGCAGGCGTTCTTCCGATACCTGCTCGGCGCTGTCGACCTCGCATTCCAGCAAGTCAGCCGGCGGCAGGCGGTAGTCGACCACGGGTCGCGGCTGCGGTGGCGCCACCGGCGCGGGCATCGGCGCGGGCGCGGGCGCGGGCGGCGTCGCGGCTGCCAGCGGCACGGTGCGGCCGACCACGGCGGGCAGCACGATGCGGGGCTTGGCGGGGGCCGGGCCGGCGGGCGCGACTTCGACGGGTGCCCGAGCTTCAGCGGAAGCGGCAGATTCGACGGGCTCGGCGGCTTCCACTGCCTCGCTTTCGCTGGCTACATCGGATACATCGGATACATCGGATACATCGGATACATCGGATACATCGGATACATCGGATACATCGGCTGCGTCGATGGCCGGCAACTGCTCCGGCTCGTCGGCTTCGCCGACCAGGCCGTTGCCGTCCATCACGGCGCTTTCCGTGCCGGCGTCTTCGGCCGGGACCAGCGCCACGGGCTCGGGCGCGCCGCCCTCCTCCATCGCGGAACTTGCGACGGCGTGGGCTACGGCGTCAGCACCGGCGTCGTGATCAGGTGCGCTCGCGTCGCGTTCCTGAGCGGTCTCGCCCGTGCTTTCCGGCACGTCGGCCAACAGAGCTTCGACTTCCGCTTCGATGGGGGCTTCCGGCGCGGCGTCAGCCAGCGGCTGTGTCGCGACCGGGTCGGGCTCGGCAGCGTTCACGTCGATGGCAGGATCCGCGGCCGCTTCGGGCATGGCCACCGGCAAGGCGTCCGCGCCCGGGGCGGCCGACTGCACTGTCGCGGGCTTGCCCATCAGGGCCTGCAACTCGGCGAGCAGGTCGAGCGCCTGCTGCCGGAGCGCGGCCAGCGATGGGGCATCGCCCTCCAGCGCAAGAGGTTCGGCCGGGACCGCGGTAACAGCGTTGTCGACCGGAACGACAGGAATGTCCGGCGCCGCCGAAACGATTTCCGGCTCTGGTGTGGGCTCGGTCTCGGGTGCGGCGATTGCCTGCGCTGGGACGACGGCCTCCGCTTCGACACTGGCGGCCGCCTGCGTGGCGACAGCGATCTCGGCGGCGGCGGCCGGCACGGCCACAGCGGCGGCGGTCTTCGCGGACGCTTCCGGCAGCGTCGTGATCGCCGAACGGACCAGCGGCTGCGGCTGGCGGAACGGGCTGCTGACCACGGTGGCGCGCAACGGCTGTGCCGGCCGCGGCGCGGGGGCCGGTGCGGGCGCGGCAGCGGCGGCCGGCTTGCGTGCCGCCGGCTGGGCGGGACGCATTGCCGGTGCGGCGGCAGCCGGCGCTGGCTGCGGGGCACGCTCAGGCCTGGGGGCGCCCGGCGCGTCGGCATGATGCAGCCAGAGTTCGCCCGGCTGCGGCGGCGATTCACGGGTGCGGCGCGGCGGCTGCCAGGCGGGCTGGCGGCGCGCGGAGACGGCCTCGAAACTGCGATGGCGCGGCGCGGGCGCGGTCCAGCCGGCGTTGCCCGCCGCCGGTGCATCGCGGCGCTCGGCCTCGCGCAGCGGCTGGGTGGCGGCGAAGGTCACCGGCGCATCGTCGGGCGCCGTGGCGGGCGCGGCGGCGCGGCGCGGCTTGCGCGCGAACAGGCTGCGCCAGGTCTCGCCGAACACCATCGGCGCGGCCAGTGCCAGCACGGCCAGCATCAGCAGCAAGGCGCCGGTCCAGCCGAACAGGTTGCCGAAGCCGCCAGCCAGCGCGCGGCCGACGCCGCCGCCGGCGGTCGATTCGGGATCCGCGCCGCTGGTCAGTGCCTCCAGGCTGGCGCTCGCGCACAGCACCGCCAGCGTGCCCAACCACACGCGCAGCGAGCCGGGCCCGGCCAGGCGCCGCTCGCCCGCCAGCCAGCGCGTCACCAGCCGCCACAGCAGCGGTACTATCCAGAAAGTCGAAAACCCGAACCAGCCCAAACCCATTATCGACATGCCATCTTCAAAACACCGGGCAGCGATTGTAGCGGTTATGACAGTCGGCGATTGAATCGGAAAGCGCAAATATTCGTAACGCGGCGCTTTTTGAACGCCATTGCGCAACGATGCCAGGACGATCGCCGGTCCATTCACGACCGTGCCATGGTCTCGCCGGCAATTGGCGTAGCCGCGCCGCGCTACCATTGGGCAACCCGGGTGCATCGCATCGCGGCGCGCCGCCCTCCCCTTCCGCCCACGCTCCATGCCAATCCGTTACGCCAGGCTGCGCATCCTCGTCGTTGAAGACCATCCATTCCAGCGTGCCGCCGCCGAGGGCCTGCTGCGCCATGTCGGCGTGCAGGCCCTGGCCAGCGCGCACAACGGCACGCAGGCGGCCGAGCTGCTGGCGCGCGAGCCGTTCGACGTGGTGCTGTGCGACATCGAGATGCCGGGCGGCAATGGCCCCGAGCTGATCGCCGAGCTGCACCGGCGCGGCCCGCGCGCCTTCGCCGGCGCGCCGCCGGTATGGGTCTGGGTCACGGCGCTGGCCGAAGACATCCTCGATTCCAACCGCGGCCTGGCGCATGCCGCCGGCATCCCGCGCGTGCACGCGCTGCGCAAGCCGCTGGCGCCCGATGCGCTCGAAGTGATCCTGGCCGATGCCCTGGTGCGCCAGGATGCCGAAGCCGGCGTGCCCGCCTGGACCCCCGACGCCGAGGAACTGCTCGCCGCGACCCGCGCCGGCACCGACCTGCTGGTCATGCTGCAGCCCCAGCACGACATTGCCAGCGGCCGCCTGGCCGGGGCCGAAGCGCTGGTGCGCTGGCGCCATCCCGAGCATGGCCTGGTGCCGCCCGACCAGTTCATCCCGCAGCTCGAGGCGCTGGACGCCGCCGACCCGGTGTTCTTTTTGGTCGCGCGCCAGTGCCTGGCGGCGCAGCAGCGCCTGCGTGCCGCCGGGGTCGAGATTGCGATGGGCCTGAACGCGTCGGCGCAGACACTGTGCCGACCGGGCCTGCTGGAATCGCTCGATGCGCTCGTGGCCGCCAGCGGCGTACCGCGGCAGGCGCTGACGGTGGAGCTGACCGAGGGCTACCCGGTGCGCGACACGCTGGCGCTGTCGGTCGCGCTGAACCGGCTGCGGCTGCTCGGCTATGGCGTGGCGATCGACGATTTCGGCGTGGGCATCGCCACGCTCAAGCTGCTGGCGGACCTGCCGTTCAGCCAGCTGAAAGTGGACCGCTCGTTCGTCGCCGCGGTCGACGGGCACGGCCAGCGCGCCACGATCTGCCGCAGCATGATCAGCCTGGCCCGGGAGCTGGGGCTGGAGTGCGTGGCCGAGGGCGTCGAGACCGAGGCCCAGCGCGCCGCGCTGCGGGCCCTGGGCTGTCCGCTGGGCCAGGGCTATCTGTGGTCGGCGCCCAGGCCGGCCGAGGCCTTCGTCGCGGACGCCATCGAGCGCGCGATGGCAACGCCGCCAGCCTGAGCCGCGGCGCCGCCAGCCTTACTGCCCGACCCGGAACGGGTACTTGGCGAAGATCTGCGCCACGGTCCTGTCGATGCGCTGCTGGGCACTGGCCTTGTCGCTGGTGTCGACGCTGCCGACCGCCACGCCTTCCCACACCAGCTTCATCTGGCGCCGGTCGACCAGGTCGATGTTGACGGTGCCCTCGGTGTAGCGGTACACGTCGTTATAGAAGCCATAGCCCGGCCACGGCGCATACAGCCCGCCGCGATAGCCGTAGTAGCCCATCATCGGCGCGGGTGCCGGGCTCACCTCCACCTTTTCCTGCAGCCTGGCATTGAAGTTTACCAGCAGGTCCGGCGACTGCGCCACGTAGCGGTAGCCGCGCGCGCCCAGTTCGCGCTGGACCGCGGTCTTGAAGTACTGGGTGGTCAGGCTTTCATAGCCGGCGCGGTCGGTGCCGGGACGCTCGACAAAGCCGAAGGTGCGGTAGGCGCTGAAGTCCGTCGCGCGGTTGTAGTCGGTCTTGATGTCGGGCACGCTGGCGCAGCCCGACAGCAGCAGCGCCGCGACAGCGGCGGGGAAGAGTTGCCGGAACGCATTCACGTTACATCTCCAGGAATTGGCGGCAAGGCGCGGGATTGCGGGTCGCGCTAGTTGAGCTTGCCGTTGATGCCGCCCACGCTGAGCCGGCCCGCCCCCAGCAGCACCACCGCCAGCGCCGCCCCCAGGTACATGCCCTGCAGCTCCAGGGCCCAGCCGCCGGTATTGGACAGCATGCCAAGCTCCTTGGTATGCACCAGCCCGATGGCGAACAGCATGTTGAGGGCAACCACCAGCGCCGCCAGCCGGCTCCACAACCCGATGATCAGCAGGATCGGCGCGACGATCTCGCCCAGGTAGACGCCGTAGGCGACCCAGGCCGGCAAGCCGGCGTCGGCGACCACCTTCGACACGAAACCGATGCCGGACGCGCCCGTGACCTTGGCGATGCCATGCATCAGGATCAACACGCCAAGCACGATGCGCAGCAGCGCCTTGCCCAAGTCCTGGGAACCCTGAGAGCCACCCATGGCCATTCTCCTTGCCGTTGTCTGTGAGAGGTTGTCGATCCATGCGCCTTAGCCCTCACGCGCACGGTTCGCCCCTGTACCTTAGTGCGAGGCGGCGTGAACGTAAAGCCGCAAATGCGCGACACTGGCCAGCACCGGCGCGGCCGGCACCACCCCTTGCACACGGCCCGGCACATGCCGCATGCGGCGCTACACCACGCGGTGCATCGACGGCGTGCGCGGCTGCTGCATGCCGACCTTGTGCGCGCATTCCGGCAACACCTCGCCCAGGAAGTCCAGGAAACGCCGCGTGGCCGGCGTCACGCCCTTGCGCGACGGGAACACCGCGTGCAGCGTGCCGACCGGCATGTCGTACTGCGGCAGCACCAGTTCCAGCTCGCCGCTCTCCAGCGCCTCGCGGCAGAACATGCGCGGCAGCATGGCCACGCCGACCCCGGCGATGGCGGCCTCGCGCAGCAAGGCGAATTCGTCGGTGACCAGGCGCGGATCGTAGGCGATCTGGATCGAATCGCCGGTCTTGCAGCGCAGGGTCCAGACATGCTTGCCGTCGTGCGGCTGCTGGCCCACGCCCGGCATGCCGTCGAGCGCCTGCGGCGTGCGCGGCCGGCCGATGCTGTCGAGCAGCGCCGGGCTGGCCACCAGCATCAGTTCGCTTTCGCCAAAGGTGCGTACCGCCAGGCTGGAATCTTCCATGACCTCGCGCACCCGCAGCGCCAGGTCGAAGCCCTCGCCGATCACGTCGACGCGCCGGTTGGTGGTCTCCAGTTCGATGCGCACGGCCGGGTTGGCGCGCATGAAGTGGCCGATCGCCGGCGCCAGCAGGATCTGGGCGATGGCGATCGGGCAGCTCACCCGCAGCGTGCCGCCGGGCTGCTCGCGCGCCTGCTCGATGACCTCGCGCGCGGCCTCGGCCTCGTTGAGCATGGCGCGGCAGCGTTCGTAGAAGGAGTCCCCCAGCGGGGTCACGCGTACCTGGCGCGTGGTCCGGCGCAGCAGCTGCACGCCCAGGTCGCGCTCGAGCTGGGCGATGCGCCGGCTCAGGCGCGACTTGGGCACGCCGGTGGCGCGGCTGGCCGCGGAAAAGCTGCCGTGCTCGACCACTTGGGCGAACAGCGACAGGTCGTTGAGGTCTTGCATGGATGGCTCCGGGGTCACCCCGATGGCGCCGCAAACCCCGGTCCGGAGGCGCCGGAGTGGCGTTGCATCGGTAGAACAATCATTTGCATTTTGCCTCACTACCGATACCAATGGCCAGCCGCTATCTTTCCTCCATCGCAACCGCACCCTTGTGGAGAAAGACATGAACATCCTGCAGATCGATACCAGCGTCCTCGGCGACAACTCCGTTTCGCGCAGCCTGACCGCCAGCGTGGTGGCCGACCTGGTTGCCGCCAACCCCGGCGCCACCGTAACCGTGCGCGACCTGGACCAGGATGCCCCGGCGCACCTGTCCGGCAACCTGCTGCCCGTGCTGGGCGGCCCCAAGGATGGCCTGAACGCCGTGCAGCAGGCCGAGCTGCAGCGCACCGAGCAGTGGCTGGCCGAGTTCCTCGCCGCCGACGTGCTGGTGCTGGGCGTGCCGCAGTACAACTTCAGCATCCCGAGCCAGCTCAAGGCCTGGATCGACCGCATCGCGCAGGCCGGCCGCACCTTCAAGTACACCGAGAACGGCCCGGTGGGCCTGGCCGGCGGCAAGCGCGTGATCGTGGTGTCGTCGCGCGGCGGCGTGCGCCAGGATGCCAACGCGCTGGACCTGCACGAGCAGACCGTCGACGTGGTGCTCCGCTTCCTGGGCATCACCGACATCACCTACGTGCGCGCCCACGGCCTGGCCATGGGGCCGGAGTTCCGCGAAGCCGGGCTGGCCAGCGCCCGCACCGAGATCGCGGCGCTGAACGACGCCAGCCGGCTCGCCGCCTGACACGCCCCGGGGCCGCATGGGGCCGGGCCGGCGCTGTAGGACGGCGCCGGCTCGCCCCGGGAGCGGATCGGGTCTATGATGGTTCGGGGCGCTACGGCGCCCCGCGTGCCATGGGCGGCGCGCAGCCGCGGCCCGTGGGCGCCGGTGGCGCACCGCCTGCAGTCATCGACCGATCCAACCCGGGAGCCCGCATGACTTCAGCCCTGTTGCCAGGAGCCGCCCTCCATCCGCCGCACGAACCCGCGCTGCTTTCGCAGTACCGGCATGTACGCGCCGCCACCGAGACCCTGGTGGCCGACCTGTCCGATGCCGATGCCACCGTGCAGTCGATGGACGACGCCAGCCCGGCCAAATGGCACCTGGCGCACACCACGTGGTTCTTCGAGGAGTTCGTGCTGGCCGCGCGCGTGCCGGACTACGAGCCGGTGGACCCGTCCTACCGCTATCTCTTCAACTCCTACTATGAAGCGGTCGGCGCGCGGCACCCGCGGCCGCAGCGCGGGCTGCTGACGCGCCCGTCGCTGGACGAAGTGCTGGCGTACCGCGAGGCGGTCGACGAAGCGATGCTGTCGCTGCTGGGCACAGCCCAGACCGACGACGAGGCGGCGCTGATCACGCTTGGCCTGCAGCATGAACAGCAGCACCAGGAACTGCTGCTGACCGACGTGCTGCACCTGTTCGCGCAGAACCCGCTGCGCCCCGCCTTTGCGCCGGAACTGCCCGCGCCCGTGATTGCCGACCCGCGTCCCGCGCCGGACTGGATCGGCTTCGACGGCGGCCTGGTCGAGATCGGCCACCGCGGCGAGACCTTCGCCTTCGATTGCGAAACCCCGCGCCACAAGACCTACCTGGCCCCCTTCACGCTGTGCTCGCACCCGGTCAGCAACCGGCAGTGGTTCGAGTTCATCGAGGATGGCGGCTACCAGAGCGCCGGGCTGTGGCTGTCCGACGGCTGGCGCTGGGTGGCAGAGCAAGGCATCCAGGCGCCGCTCTACTGGGAAGAACGCGAAGGCACCTGGTGGCAGATGACGCTGCGTGGCATGCATCCGGTCGATCCGGACAGCCCGGTGACCCACGTCAGCTTCTACGAGGCCGACGCGTTCGCACGCTGGGCCGAGCGCCGGCTGCCAACCGAGGCGGAATGGGAGCACGCGGCCAGCCGCCTGCCGGCCACCGGGAATTTTGTCGAGGGGCGCGCGCTGCGGCCGTTGCCGGACCGGCAGAACACCGCCGGCGTGCTGCGCCAGATGTTCGGCGACGTCTGGGAATGGACCGCCAGCGCCTTCCTGCCCTATCCGGGCTTCCGCCCCAACCCGGGCGCGGTGGGCGAGTACAACGGCAAGTTCATGAGCGGCCAGATGGTGCTGCGCGGCGGGTCGTGCGTCACCCCCGAATCGCATATCCGCGCGACCTACCGCAACTTCTTCTATCCGCACCAGCGCTGGCAGTTCACCGGCGTGCGGCTGGCCGACGACGCCTAGGCCGGGGCCCAGTATGGCGCCAGCCAGCGCCACGTCAGCCACGCCAGCGCCACCCATACCAACACTATGACCACGGCGGCCGCGCGATTGCGCGGCCGTTGCGCATGGGAGGCCTGCCACGCTTCGGCACGGCCGCGGCATTCGTCCTTGACCGTGGCCGGAATCATCCGCAGCGTGAGCCAGATGCCCAGCGGCACCAGCAGCACGTCATCCAGGTAGCCCAGCACCGGGATGAAATCCGGGATCAGGTCGATCGGGCTGAAGGCGTAGGCCACCACCAGCGCGCCCAGCAGCCGCGCCGCCCACGGCGTGCCGGGGTGGCGGCTGCAGAACCACAGCGTCAGCAGGCTGCCCTTGAGCCCGCGCGCCCACTGGCGCAGGCGCGAAGCGCTGGCCATCGCCGCCGCGCCGGCTTACCAGCCCTTGCCCTGCGGTGCCGCGGGGCGCTGGCCGCCGGGCTCGGCGACGGGCGGCTTCAGCGGCGGCGCCGCCACGATCGGGGTCTGCGGATACAGCTTCTGCCAGCGCGCCTTCAGCCCGCTGGCGATCTCGGCCTGGTTGTAGCGCTCGGCAAAGTCGATTGCGGTCATGCCCTGCTGATTCTTCAGGCGCATGTCGGCGCCTTCGTCCAGCAACAGCTTGACGGTCTCGATATGGCCGCCGCGCGCGGCCATCATCAGCGGCGTGGTGCCGTTGGGGCTTTCGGCATCGATATACGCGGCATGGTCGACCAGGTACTTGACCACGTCGTTGTGGCCGTTGGTGGCGGCGTAGTGCAGCGGGGCCCAGCCGGTCTTGTTGATCTCGGCCTCCATGTCGTCGACCATCAGCTTGACCATGTCGAGCTGGCCCTGCAGCGCGGCCATCATCAGCGGGGTTTCGCCGGCCGGGTTGGCCTTGTCGAAATCGATATCCTTGGCGCGGATCAGCACCGTGGCCGCCTTCAGCGACTTCTCGCGCAGCGCCAGCACCAGCGCCGGGTTGCCGCGGTTGTCGACAACATTGGGGTCGACGCCCTTGGCCAGCAGCTTCTTGACGGTGTTGGCGTCGTCGAATTCCACCGCCTTGCGCATGTCGTCGGCCGGCGCGGCCTGGGCGAGCGTGGCGGCGGCCAGCGCGACAGCGCCGGCGGCACAGCGGACGAACTTCATGTCAAACATGAGATTTCCTGTCAATGTGCTTGAATAAGTTGAAGAAATTTGCCGTCGTCTGTTCTGCGACCTGTTCCACCGGCACCCCGCGCAGCTGCGCGATGAACTCGCCCACATGGCGCACCCAGGCCGGCTCGTTGGTCTTGCCGCGGTATGGCACCGGGGCCAGGTAAGGGGAATCGGTCTCGATCAGCATGCGCTCGAGCGGCACCTTGCGCGCGGTTTCCTGCAGGTCCGCCGCGCTCTTGAAGGTGACGATGCCGGAAAACGAGATATGGAAGCCCTGGTCCAGCGCCTGGCGGGCGACGTCCCAGGTTTCGGTGAAGCAGTGCATCACGCCGCCGGCTTCACCCGCGTTTTCCTCGCGCATCAGGCGCAGCGTGTCGTCGGCGGACGAGCGGGTATGGATGATCAGCGGCTTGCCGGTCTGGCGCGCGGCGCGGATATGGGTGCGGAAGCGTTCGCGCTGCCATTCCATCTCGGCAATGCTGCGGCCGTTGAGCCGGTAGTAGTCCAGCCCGGTCTCGCCGGTGCCGACCACGCGCGGGTGGGCGGACAGCGCCACCAGCCGCTCCAGCGTCGGCTCCTCGCCCTCTTCGTAGTCAGGATGCACGCCGACCGACGCGTACAGGTTGGGATGCTGCTCGGCCAGCGCCAGCACGCGCGGGAAGTCTTCCAGCGTGACCGAGATGCACAGCGCATGCGTGACCTGGTTGGCGCGCATGTTTTCCAGCAGTTCCGGCAGGCGCGCGGCCAGTTCGGGGAAATCGATATGGCAGTGGGAATCGACAAACATGGGAAATCTCAGGTACGGCGTTCAGGCGGCGCTCAGGCTGCGTCCACGCGGCGGCCGACGATGATCAGGTCGCGCTCGACGCCGTCGAGCACGGCCACGCGCGGCAGGTCGCCCCAGCGCGTGAAGCCCAGCGCCGCGAACAGGCCCAGGCTGGGCGCGTTGTGGCCGAAGATAAAGCCGAGCAGCGTGTTGACGCCAACCGCGGGCGCGTGGTCGATGGCCTGCTGCAGCAGGTAGCGCCCCAGCCCCTGGCCGCGGCGCTGCGCGTCCAGGTAGATCGATACCTCGGCGGTGGCGCCATAGGCGGGGCGCCCGTAGAAATCGGAAAAGCTCATCCAGCCGGCCATGCTGCCGCCGGCATCCTCGCACACCCACAGCGGACGGCGCGCGGGCTGATGAGCGTCGAACCACGCCTGGCGCGAGGCCACGGTGACCGGCTCGGTGTCGGCGGTGACCATGCGCGAAGCCACGGTGCTGTTGTAGATGGCGACAATGCCCGGCAGATCGCGGGGTTCGGCAATGCGTAGCAAAAAATTCATCGAAAATCAAATGGTTGCGAGGGAAATCTCACAACATTCATAAAGTTTGGGTGGGGCGCCCGGACTCCAGCATCTTGCCCAGGATTTCCTCCACCGCGCGGCGCAGGTTGCGTCCGTTGTCGTCGTCGGGCAGGTGCACGCCGACGCCTGGCGTCTTCATCGGCGTGCCCGCGGGGGTGATCCAGGCCACGTGGCCTGCGATCTGGTATTTCTGCGGCCGGTCCAGCAGCGACAATACCAGGAACACCTGTTCGCCCAGCCGGAACGGCCGGTTCGACGGCACGAAGATGCCGCCGCGCGCCAGGAACGGCATATAGGCCGCGTACAGCCCGGCCTGGTCCTTGATCGACAGCGACAGCACGTTGGGGCGCGACGCCGCCCCGCTGCCCGCTGCGCCGCCCGCCGTGTTGCCAAACCCCGCCTCGCCCGGCGCAGTGCCGGCGACTGCCGTGTTCATGGATGACCCCCTGACAATGACGATGCTGCTTGTTGTTATGGTTCGGGTCCGGCCGCGGCCGCGCTAGCGGAACAGCTGCCGGTACTCGAGGAATACCGCTTCCATCACCAGCCGTGCCGCCAGCGGATGGTTCTCGCTGCGGCGGTGCGAGTTCAGGCGCGCGGCAAACGCCTGCAGGCCGCGCGCATCGGTGGCACCGGCGCAGCGCGCCAGCACGGCGCGCTCCCTGGGGAAGTACCGCGGCGTGGCACCGCCATCCAGCCGCAGTGCCAGCAGATCGTACGTCCAGCGCTGCAGGATGCCAAGCACGGCGGGCACCGGCAGCTTCTGCAGTTGCTCGGCCGCCGCGGCGGCGTCGATGGCGGCCGCGGCGCCGAGCTGGCCCACCAGCCAGCGCTGCAGCGGCTGCTCCTCGGCCTCGGCCGCGTGCAGCGCGGTCAGCGGCGCGCCGCCGGCCAGCGCCAGCTGGGCCTCGGCATCCGCCACGCCCTGCCCGCGCAGCCACGCCAGCGCGGCCTCGGGGGTCGGGCGCTGGGCCGAAAACTGGCGGCAGCGCGACAGGATGGTCGGCAGGATGCGGTCAAGCCGGTCGGTCACCAGCAGGAACACCGTCGACGGCGGCGGTTCCTCCAGCGTCTTGAGCAAGGCGTTGGCGCCCTCGGTCTGCAGCGCGTCGAGCGGATAGACCACCACCACGCGCAACCCGGCGCGGTGCGTGCCTACCGCCACGGCCTCGATCAGCGCGCGCACCTGCTCCATGCGGATGATCTTGCTGGGCGCCTTTTTCTTGCCGCCCTCGTCGGTTTCCGCCTCGGCCGAGGCGTCGAGGGCCTCGGGCCGCACCACCGTGAAATCCGGATGGTTGCCCTGGCTGAACCAGTGGCAGGCGGCGCATTGCCCGCACGGCTGCCCGTCCGCCAGCGGCGCCTCGCACAGCAGCCCCTGGGCGAAATGCAACGCCAGGTCGCGCTTGCCGATGCCTTGCTGGCCGTGGATCAGCAAGGCATGCGGCAGCCGCTCGCGCAGCGCGCCCAGCCGTTGCCAGTCTTCTTTCTGCCAGGGATATAGCATGTAAATCAGTAAGTTAGCGGTCCAACTTCGAGTACCGGCTGAATATCGCCGTGGGGCTGGATAAAAATGCCGGCTAATCAGATAGTTGCGAGGATCTTTTCAAGCTCGTCGCGAATATCGGCAATGCTGCGGGTCGCGTCGATAACGCGGAAGCGCTGCGGCGACTGGGCCGCGCGGCGCAGATACTCGTCGCGGGTGCGCTGGAAGAAGGCGCGCGATTCCGCCTCGAACTTGTCGGGCGTGCGCGCGGCGGCCAGGCGGGCGCTGGCGGTCTCCAGCGGCACGTCGAACAGCAGCGTCAGGTCTGGCTGCAAGCCGCCCTGGACCCAGCCTTCCAGCACTTCGAGCCGTCCGGTGGCGAGGCCCCGGCCGCCGCCCTGATAGGCAAAGGTGGCATCGGTAAAGCGGTCGGAAATGACCCACTTGCCGCGCTCCAGCGCCGGGGCGATGACTTCGGCGATATGCTCGCGCCGCGCCGCGAACATCAGCAGCGCTTCGGTTTCCAGGTGCATCTTGCGGTGCAGCAGGATCTGGCGCAGGTCTTCGCCCAGCGACGTGCCGCCGGGCTCGCGGGTGGTGACGACACCGGCGATGTCGGCGCGCGCGCGCAGGCGGTCGGCAACCCAGTCGATATGGGTGCTCTTGCCGGCGCCGTCGATGCCCTCGAAGGTAATGAATTTTCCGCGCATGGAATGCCTATTTGCCGCGCTGGTACTTGTCGACCGCGCGGTTGTGTTCGGGTAGCGAGTTGGAGAAATGGCTGCTGCCGTCGCCGCGGGCAACGAAGTACAGCGCGTCGGACGGCGCCGGCGTGGTCGCCGCGGCCAGAGAGGCCAGCCCCGGCAGCGCGATCGGCGTGGGCGGCAGGCCGGTGCGGGTGTAGGTATTGTACGGGGTGTCGGCCTGCAGGTCGCGCTTGCGCAGGTCGCCGTCGAAGGCCTCGCCCAGTCCGTAGATCACGGTCGGGTCGGTCTGCAGCAGCATGTTCTTGCGCAGCCGGTTGATGAACACCGCGGCGATCATCGGGCGCTCGGCGGCCTGGCCGGTTTCCTTCTCGACGATCGACGCCATCACCAGCGCCTCGTACGGGGTCTTGTACGGCAGGCCGGGCGAGCGCGCGTTCCAGGCCTCGTTCAGGCGGCGCTGCATGGCGCGGTAGGCGTGCTTGTACAACTCGAGGTCGCTGCTGCCGCGCGCGAACAGGTAGGTGTCGGGAAAGAACAGCCCTTCGGGCGAAGCCTCCGCCGCGCCGATGGCTTTCATCAGTTCCGCGTCGGACATGCCGCGGGTGTCGTGTCGCAGCGCCGGGCTGGCGTCGACCGCGGCGCGCATCTTGCGGAATTCCCAGCCCTCGATCACCGTGACCACGTAGTGCGTGACTTCGCCGCGGGCCACTTTGCCGACGATCGACAGCGGCGTGGCGCCGGTTTCGAATTCATAGCCGCCGGCCTTGAGGTCGGCGCCGTGGCCGGTCAGCCGCGCCAGCAGCACGAACAGCCGCGGGTCCATGCCCACGCCGCCACGCTGGATCTGCCGGCCGACGCTGGCCACGCCGGAATTAGGCTTGATCACCACTTCCACCGGCGACCTGGCAAGCGCCACCGGGTGATTGGCCCACCACGCGAAGCCGCCCGCGGCCGCCAGCGCAAATACCAGCACGGCAAGCCCAAGACTGAGGAATAAACGTTTCATGTATCCGTTGTAGCGACCAGCCCCGGGCACCGTCGGCGCAACCACGCGCCGCGGCAGACCAACGGCGCCGGCCGAAAATCTCGTAGCCCCATATAATAACCGGCAGCCTGGCACCGACCGTGAGCCGTGGCGCCGGCGCCTCCGCAGGCCCGGCACCGCGCCCCTTCGGTGGCCTGAACTCTTCCCCCGATTTGCCTCGACGATTGCCTCGCAATGCCAGCATTGAATCCCCAAGCCCAGGAACTCGCCGCAAACCTTGACGCGCTGACTGCCGGCGGCGTGGTTTGCACACCGGCCGGGCTCGGCCTCGTCCGCGTGGCGGGCGACGATGCCGCCAGCTTCCTGCACACCCAGCTGACCAACGCGGTCGACGACCTGGCGCCGGGCACGGCGCGCCTGGCCGGTTACTGCTCGCCCAAGGGCCGGCTGCTGGCCACCTTCCTGATGTGGCGCGACGCCGACGGCATCGTGCTGCAGCTGTCGGCCGAGATCCAGCCTGCGGTGCAGAAGCGGCTGTCGATGTTCGTGCTGCGCGCCAAGGCCAGGCTGGCCGATATCACCCCGAGCCATGCCATCCTCGGCGTGGCCGGCGCCGGCGCCGCCGGGGCGCTTGCCGTGGCCGGGCTGCCCGCGCCGGAGACCGCCTTTGCCGTGGCCACGGCCGACGGCGCCACCGTGATCCGCCTGCCGGACAGCGCCGGCCAGCCGCGCTGGCAGCTGGTGTTGCCGGCCGAGCGTGCCGACGCGCTGCGCGCGAAGCTGTCCGCCACGCTGACGGCTGCCGAGCCGGCGTTGTGGGACTGGCTCGAGGTGCAATCCGGCCTGCCCCGCATCGTCGCCGCCACGCAGGAGCAGTTCGTGCCGCAGATGATCAATTTCGAGCTGGTCGGCGGCGTCAATTTCCGCAAGGGCTGCTATCCCGGCCAGGAAGTGGTGGCGCGCAGCCAGTACCGCGGCACCCTCAAGCGCCGCATGTGGCTGGTGCAGGGCGAAGGCGAGGTGCCGGCGCCCGCGGCCGAAATCTATCGTCCGGAAGACCCGGGCCAGCCCTGCGGCATGATCGTCAACGCCGCGCCCGCGCCCGATGGCGGCTGGGCCGGGCTGGCCGAGCTGAAGATCGATGCCGCCGGCAGCGCGCTGCGCCTGGGCAGCGCCGAAGGCGCGGCACTGGCCACCGCCAGCCTGCCCTATGCGGTGCCGCTTGGCGAAGCCGCCCAGGCCGCCAGCTGATTGCACGGGATCCGCCATGAGCGATCACCTCTATGTCTATTTCCGCGTGCCGGAAGCCGTCGCCGCCGAGGCGCTGCCGCACTGGCACCGCTGGATGGAAACGGTCGCCGAAGCCACCGGAATTGGTGGTACGCTGATGCGCAGGCCGGAAACCCGCGCCGGCGTGCAGACCTGGATGGAGTGCTACGCCGACGTGCCGCCCGCGTTCGATGCCACGCTGGAAGGGCTGTGGCGGCAGAGCGGGCTGGACCAGTGGATAGAAGGCGAGCGGCGCGCCGAACACTTTATCGACCTGGACGTGCTGTAGGCGCCCTTGAACAGCGTTATGGCGCCGTCGGACTGAAGTACGCGGGGACCGCTGGCGCGGCAACCCCTGCGGCAAAGGAAGCAAAACGATGTGTCTGATCCTGGTTGCCTGGCAATCGCACCCGGACTATGCCCTGGTCGTGGCCGGCAACCGCGATGAATTCTATGCCCGCCCCGCGGCGGCCGCGCACTGGTGGCAGGATGCGCCCCAGGTGCTGGCCGGCCGCGACCTCGCCGAGGTCATCGGCGAACCCGGCACCTGGATGGGCGTCAACGCCGAGGGCCGCTTCGCCGCGCTCACCAACTACCGCGCCCCGTCCGAAAAACGCACCGACGCCCGTTCGCGCGGCGAGCTGGTGGCGGGCTTCCTGCGCGGCCACGCGGCGCCGTTCGACTACCTCGACGGCCTCGCCGGCGAAGACGGCGCCTACAACGGCTTCAACCTGCTGGCGAGCGACCTGCGCGAACTGTGGTGGTACAGCAACCGCTCGGCGTCGCGCCAGCCGCAACGGCTGCGCCCCGGCCTGTACGGGCTGTCCAACGCGCTGCTCGACACGCCCTGGCCCAAGGTGCGCAGCCGCGTCGGCGCGCTGGCCGAAGTGCTGGCCGCGGACAGCGGCCAGCCCACCGCCAGCGCCGAACCCTACCTGCAGATGCTGGCTGACCAACGCCAGGCGGCGGATTTCGAGCTGCCCGCCACCGGCGTGGCGCCGGAGTGGGAAAAGCTGCTGTCGTCGGCCTTTATCCGTTCGCCGATGTACGGCACGCGCGCCAGCACCGTGCTGCGCATCCGCCACGACGGGCGCTTCGACCTGAACGAGCGCAGCTTTGACGCCGATGGCCGCATCGGCGAGGTGGCCTACCACGGCACGCTGAACCTGTCGCGCGACACCGGCATCGTGCAGGCGCCGCGCTGAGCACCGCGCGCCGCCGCTTTATCGCCGCAGGCGCTTGCGCATCTCCACGTGCGGGATGCCCGCCTCTTCGAATTCCGGCCCCACCTGCTCGAAGCCCACGCGCGCATAGAACGGCGCCGCGTGGGTCTGCGCGTTGAGCACCAGTTCCGGATAACCCAGCTGTTCCGCCTTGCGCATCAGCGCCTCCAGCACCAGCGCGCCGACGCCGCTGCCGCGCGCCGGCTTCAGCACGGCCATGCGGCCGATATGGCCGTCGGGCAGAAGCCGGCCGGTGGCCAGCGGCGTGCCATCCTCGTCCAGCGCCAGCGCATGCCAGCTGGGCTCGTCCCATTCGTCCCATTCCAGTTCCACCGGCACGCCCTGCTCTTCGACAAAGACGGTGTAGCGGATGGCGCGCGCACGCTCGCGGGCTTCGGACCAGGGGCAGATCAGGACGGTGGTGGGCATGGCGTCAAAACGGGCAAGTGGCAATGCGGGCGCCAATGATACGCCAGCCCCGCCCCCACCGCAGCCGCCCCAATATGGAGCAGTGGGCGCACGGGACCGGCATGAAATGCACCATATCAGGGTTTACCTGGGGTCGGCAGCCGCATAGCAAATTTGTATGATGACCTGATTACCGAATGACCGGGAAAGCTGCCGTGTTCCAGAAAGTCCCTGCCCGCGCCCTGACTGACAACGTCGCCGAACAGCTGCTGGACAAGATCCAGAGCGGCGCCTTCGCCCGCGGCGACAAGCTGCCCACCGAGGCGGTGCTGTCCGAAGAGTTCGGCGTCAGCCGCACCGTGGTGCGCGAGGCCATCTCCCGGCTGAAATACGAAGGCGTGGTCGAGTCGCGCCAGGGCAGCGGCGTGTTCGTGACGCTGCAGGCCGGCATCCGGCCGCTGCGCATCGACTACACCGACACCGGTACGCTCGAAGCGGTGCTGCAGATCGTCGAGCTGCGCCGCGCGATCGAGGCCGAGGTGGCCGCGCAGGCGGCCCGGCGCCGCACCGATGCCTCGATGGCGGCGATCGACGCCGCGCTGGCCCGCCTCGACGAGGTGGTGGCGCAGGGCGGCGACGGCGTCGCCGAGGACGTGGGCTTTCACCGCGCCATCGCCGAAGCGACCGGCAATCCTTATTTCCTCAAGACGCTGGAATTCCTGAGCCAGTACCTGGAAGCCGCCACGCGCGTGACCCGCACCAACGAAGCGCGCCGCGCGGACTTTTCGCGCCAGGTGCGCGAGGAACACCAGGCCATCGTCGCCGCGATCCGCGCCGGCGACCCGCTGGCCGCGCGCAATGCCGCGCAGAACCACATGTACAACGCCGCGCACCGGCTGGCGCAACTGGGCGCAGACGAGAGCGGCGCGACGCACGGCGCCACCAACTGACGCGCCGTCGCAAGCATCGAATCATCCGTATCTGTTTCAGGGAGTCCCTATGTCCAGGAATATCGGCGTCATCGGCCTTGGTGCCATGGGCTTTGGTGTCGCGCAGTCGCTGCTGCGGGCCGGTTTCAACGTGCACGCCTGCGACCTGCGTGCCGAAGTGCTGCAGCGCTTTGCCGATGCCGGCGGCGTGCCGTGCGCCTCGCCCGCCGAGCTGGGCAGCCGCTGCGACGTGGTGCTGACGCTGGTGGTCAATGCGCAGCAGACCGAGGCCGTGCTGTTCGGCGCCGACGGTGCCGTGGCGTCGATGCAGCCGGGCAAGCTGGTGATCGCCAGCGCCACGGTGCCGCCGGGCTTTGCCGGGACCTTGGGACAGCGCCTCGCCGAAAAAGGCCTGCTGATGCTGGACGCGCCGGTCTCCGGCGGTGCCGCGCGCGCCGCCAGCGGCGAAATGACCATGATGACCTCGGGCCCCGCCGAAGCCTACGCGCTGGCCGAGGACGTGCTGGCCGCCATCGCCGGCAAGGTCTACCGCCTGGGCGCCGCGCACGGCGCCGGCTCCAAGGTCAAGATCATCAACCAGCTGCTGGCCGGCGTGCATATCGCCGCCGCGGCCGAGGCGATGGCGCTGGGCCTGCGCGAAGGCGTGGACCCGGACGCGCTCTATGACGTGATCACGCACAGCGCCGGCAACTCGTGGATGTTCGAGAACCGCGTGCCGCATATCCTGAAGGGCGACTACACCCCCCTGTCGGCGGTCGACATCTTCGTCAAGGACCTGGGCATGGTGCTCGACACCGCGCGCACCAGCAAATTCCCGCTGCCGCTGTCGGCCGCGGCGCACCAGATGTTCATGATGGCCTCCACCGCCGGCCACGGCGGCGAAGACGATTCGGCCGTGATCAAGATCTTCCCGGGCATCGAACTGCCGGGCAAGGCCGAATAAGGAGCACCGACCATGACCGCGCTCCTGGGCTGTATCGCCGACGACTTTACCGGCGCCACCGACCTCGCCAACACGCTGGTGCGCAATGGCATGCGCACCGTGCAGACCATCGGCGTGCCCGCATCCATGGCCGATATCGGCAGCGCCGACGCCGTGGTGGTCGCACTCAAGTCGCGCACCGTGCCCGCGGCCCAGGCCGTGGCCGAGTCGCTGGCCGCGCTGCAATGGCTGCGCGCGCAGGGCTGCCGCCAGTTCGTCTTCAAGTACTGCTCCACCTTCGATTCGACCGACGCCGGCAATATCGGCCCGGTGGCCGAGGCCCTGCTGGCGGCGCTGGACAGCGACTTCACCATCGCCTGCCCGGCCTTCCCCGAGAACGGCCGCACCATTTTCCGCGGTCACCTGTTCGTCGGCGACGCGCTGCTGAACGAATCGGGCATGGAGCACCATCCGCTGACGCCGATGACCGATGCCAACCTGGTGCGCGTGCTGCAGCGCCAGAGCAAGCACAAGGTTGGGCTGCTGCGCCATGACGCGGTCGCGCGCGGGGCGCAGGCCACGGCCGGGCGCATCGCCGCGCTGCGCGGCGAGGGTGTACGCATGGCAATTGCCGATGCCGTCTCCGACGCCGACCTGCTTACGCTGGGCGAGGCGTGCGCCGGGCTGCCGCTGATCACCGGCGGCTCCGGCATCGCGCTGGGCCTGCCCGAGAACTTCCGCCGCGCCGGCCTGCTGCCGCAGCGCGCCGACGCCGACGCGGTGCCGGCCATCGACGGCCCCGGCGTGGTGCTGGCCGGCAGCGCCTCGCGCGCGACCAACGGGCAAGTGGCGCGCTGGCTGGAGCAAGGCCGCCCGGCGCTGCGCATCGACCCGCTCGCGCTGGCGCGCGGCGAAGCCGTGGCCGACGCCGCGCTGGACTTCGCCGCCTCGCACGACGAGCCGGTGCTGGTCTACGCCACCTCCAGCCCCGACGAGGTCAAGGCCGTGCAGGCCGAACTGGGCGTCGAGCGTGCCGGCCACCTGGTCGAGCAATGCCTGGCCACCGTTGCGGCCGGCCTGCTCGCACGTGGCACGCGCCGCTTTGTCGTCGCCGGCGGCGAGACCTCGGGCGCCGTGGTACAGGCGCTGAACGTCCGCGCGCTGCGTATCGGCACACAGATCGCTCCGGGTGTGCCGGCCACGGTCACGCTCGGCGCCACGCCGCTGGCGCTGGCGCTCAAGTCGGGCAATTTCGGCGGCCCGGACTTCTTCGACGAAGCGCTGCGCCAGCTGGGAGCCGAGTGATGAGCACCGAAAGCAAGCTGCGCGAAGAGATCTGCCGCATCGGCGCCAGCCTCTACCAGCGCGGCTATACCGTCGGCTCGGCCGGCAACATCAGCGCGCGGCTGGACGATGGCTGGCTGATCACCCCGACCGATGCCTGCCTGGGCATGATGGATCCGGCCGCGGTCGCCAAGGTCGCCGCCGACGGCAGCTGGGTCTCGGGCGACAAGCCATCCAAGACGCTGACACTGCATCGCGCGATCTATGACAACAACCCCGGGGCGCACGCCGTGGTGCATACGCACTCGACTCACCTCGTGGCCCTGACGCTCGCCGGGGTCTGGCAACCCGACGACGTACTGCCGCCACTCACGCCGTATTACGTGATGAAGGTCGGCCATATCCCGCTGATTCCCTATCACCGGCCCGGCGATCCCGCGGTCGCCGCGCGCGTGGCCACGCTGGCCGCGCAGGTGCGCGGCGTGCTGCTGGAGCGCCTGGGGCCGGTGGTGTGGGAGTCCAGCGTCTCGCGCGCCGCGTTCGCGCTGGAAGAACTGGAGGAGACCGCCAAGCTATGGATGATGATGAAGGACACGCCGGGCTTCGCCGCCCGCGCGGCGCTGCCCGACGGCGCACTGGCTGAGTTGCGCGACGCCTTCCAGGCGCGCTGGTAGCACAGCCCTCTTTTTTCCGACTGACACGGCCATACGGATCTGACCGGCGCGGTTGCCTTGCGGCCACCGTGCGGGGCACGCGCATGCCTGCGCTTCGCATAGCCGGCACACATTACTAGACCAGACTGACCCTACCCGGAGACCACCGATGCCTTCCAACCAACCGGCGGCCAGCGTGCCCGCCTTCGACAGCCTGGGCGGCAACGCCCGGCTCGACACCGACACCCAGATCGAGAAACGCGCCTACAGCAAGGTGTTCTGGCGCATCATGCCGTTCCTGATGCTGTGCTACGTGGTCGCCTACCTCGACCGCGTCAACGTCGGCTTTGCCAAGCTGCAGATGGGCCAGGACCTGGCCTTCTCCGAGACCGTGTTCGGCCTGGGCGCCGGCCTGTTCTTCATCGGCTACTTCCTGTTCGAGGTGCCCAGCAACCTGCTGATGCACAAGATCGGCGCGCGCATCTGGATCGCCCGCATCATGATCACGTGGGGCATCATCTCGGCGCTGTTCCTGTTCGTGAAGACGCCGACGCAGTTCTACGTGATGCGCTTCCTGCTCGGCCTGGCCGAGGCGGGCTTCTACCCCGGCGTGATCCTGTACCTGACCTACTGGTACCCGGCCAACCGGCGCGCCAAGATGATCGCGCTGTTCATGTCGGGCATCCCGGTTGCCGGCATGTTCGGCAACCCGCTGTCGGGCTGGATCATGGACGCCTTCAACGGCACCCATGGCATGAGCGGCTGGCAATGGATGTTCCTGCTCGAAGCCCTGCCCGCGCTGGTGATCGGCGTGGTAACGATCTTCGTGCTGCGCGATGGCATCGACAAGGCCCCGTGGCTCAGCGCCGATGAAAAGCGCGTGCTCAAGCGCAATATCGACGAAGACCAGCAGAAGGCCGGCGCCGCCGCCGGCCAGGCGCACGGGCATTCGCTGGGCGCCGTGTTCAGCGACCGCCGGGTGTGGTGGATGTGCCTGATCTACTTCTGCTTCGTCACCGGCCAGTACGCGCTGACGTTCTGGATGCCCACGCTGGTCAAGGCCAGCGGCGTCACCGGCAACCTGAAGATCGGCCTGCTGTCGGCGATCCCGTTCATCTGCGCCATCGTCGTCATGAACATCCTCGGCCACAGCGCCGACGCGCGCCAGGAGCGCCGCTGGCACCTGATCGTGCCGGCGCTGATGGGTGCGGTGGGCTTTGCCATTGCCGCCTCGTTCACCAACAATACGACCGTGTCGATCGCCGCGCTGTCGCTGGCCGCCGCCGGGGTGCTGACCTGCGCGCCGCTGTTCTGGTCGCTGCCCACCGCGTTCCTGTCCGGCATTGCCGCCGCTTCCGGCATTGCCGTGGTGAACTCGGTCGGCAACCTGGCCGGGTTCGTGTCGCCATACATGGTCGGCGCGCTCAAGGACCTGACGCACAGCACGCAGCTGCCGATGTACGTGCTGTCCGCGATCCTGGTGGTCGGCGCCGTGCTGGTGTGGCTGACGCCGGCTAAACTGGTCAATCGCTGATATCCGGCCGGTCCGGTCGCGCTGATCGCGACCGGGCCGGCTTCGTCCTACGCTCTGGAGTTCCCATGCCGCGCTTCGCCGCAAATCTCTCGATGATGTACCACGAGCACGCGTTCCTGGATCGCTTCGCCGCTGCCGCGGCGGACGGCTTCCAGGCGGTGGAGTACCTGTTCCCGTACGAGCACCCCGCCGCCGAGCTGCGCGCGCGCCTCGACGCGAACGGTCTCGCCCAGGCGCTGTTCAATGCCCCGCCGGGTGACTGGGCAGCGGGCGAGCGCGGCCTGGCCTCGCTGCCGGGGCGCGAGGCGGAATTCCGCGATGCCGTCGGGCGCGCGCTGGAATACGCCGGCGTGATCGGCAATGACCGCGTGCACGTGATGGCAGGGCTGGTACCGGCCGATGCCGAACGCGCGCGCTACCGCGCCACCTACCTGGAAAACGTCGCTTTCGCCGCGCAGGAGGCCGCCGCGCAGGGCGTGACCATCGTGCTGGAGCCGATCAACACGCGCGACATGCCGGGCTATTTCCTGAACCGCCAGGACGACGCGCAGGCGATCTGCAAGGAGGTCGGCGCGGCCAACCTGAAGGTGCAGTTCGACTGCTACCACTGCCAGATCGTCGAGGGCGATATCGCGATGAAGCTCAGGCGCGACATCGCCGGCATCGGCCATATCCAGATCGCCGGCGTGCCCGAGCGCCATGAGCCGGACCTGGGCGAGCTGAACTACCCGTACCTGTTCGACCTGATCGACTCGCTCGGCTATACGGGCTGGATCGGTTGCGAATACCGTCCGCGCGCCGGCACGTCCGAAGGACTGGGCTGGCTCAAGCCCTACCTCGGCCGCTGATTGCAGAACCACCACAGATCTCTTGCCATGAACGTACTGATTACCGGCGGCGCCGGCTTCCTTGGCCTGCAACTCGCCCGCCTGCTGCTGCAACGCGGCACCCTGAACCTGGACGGCAAGGCCGTTGCCTTCGAGCGCCTGACGCTGCTCGACGTGGTCGCGCCGCAAGGCCTCGACCAAGGCCTGGACAATGGGCGCGTACGCGTGGTGACAGGCGACCTGTCCGACCCGGCGGTGCTACGCCAGGCCATCGACCAGGACACCGGTGCGGTGTTCCACCTCGCCGCCGTGGTCAGCGGCCAGGCGGAGGCGGATTTCGACCTCGGCATGCGCGTCAACCTCGACGCCTCGCGCGCGCTGCTCGAAACCTGCCGCGAGCTGGGCCACAAGCCGCGCGTGCTGTTCACCAGCTCGGTCGCGGTCTATGGCGGCGAACTGCCGCCGGTGGTGCAGGACGACACCGCGCTGAACCCGCAATCGTCGTACGGCGTGCAGAAGGCCATCGGCGAACTGCTGCTGTCGGACTACAGCCGCCGCGGCTTCGTCGACGGCCGCGTGCTGCGCCTGCCGACCATCAGCGTGCGTCCGGGCAAGCCCAATGCGGCGGCCTCGTCGTTCGCCAGCGGCATCATCCGCGAGCCGCTGTCGGGCGTCGCAGCGAACTGCCCGGTGGCGCCGGAGACGAAGCTGTGGCTGTTGTCGCCGCGCGCGGCGGTTGCCGCGCTGGTCAACGGCATCGAACTGGCCGGCGAACGGCTGGGCAACCGCCGCGTCATCAACCTGCCGGGGGTGTCGGTGACGGCGGCGGGCATGGTCGATGCGCTGCGCCGCGTGGCCGGCGATGCGGTGGCGGACCTCGTGACGTGGGAACGCGAGGAGCGCATCGAGAAGATCGTCGGCACGTGGCCGGCGGCGTGGAATGCCGAACGGGCCTTGTCGCTGGGGTTCGAGAGCGATGCCAGCTTTGATGCGGTGATCCGGGCTTATATGGAAGATGCGGGAGTGGGCAAGTAAGCTTCGCCGCGCCGCCATGGCGACTGCCTATTCAGTTGCTGAGCGCCGGTCCCCTCTCCCGCTTGCTTGCGGGAGAGGGGAGAAAACAAGCGGGATTTGGAGGATTCTTGCGAACCCTTACCCCGCCGGCTTCACCACCTCATACCCCTCGATAATCTCTCGCACTACCCCCGGGATCGACGCCGACTTCTGCGTCGCCGGGTCCGCGCACACATAGACGATTTCACCGGTGATCAGGTGCTCGTCGCCTCGATACATCTCCACCCGGAACAGCATGCTGGACCGCCCCAGCCGCGCCATGCGCCCGCGCAGTTCCAGCTCATCGTCAAAGCGCGCCGATGCGTGATACTCGAGCGTGGACTTGACCACGAAGATATCGACGCCGTGCGCGTGCAATACGTCCTCGGGATAGCGGATCCCCAGCGCACGCCAGTACTCCGTCACGCAGATATCGCAATACGTCAGGTAGTGCGCATTGAAGACGATCGATTGCGGATCGACTTCGGACCAGCGCACGCGCAGCGGGATGGTGTGGCGGAACTCCTCTTTGGCCATTGACGTGGTCTCCTTGTTGGTTGTTCTGGAACGCTGGAAAGACATCAGGCCGCCGTACCCGCCGGCGCGGAGCCGGCAGGCGCGGCGGCCTGGATGCATGCGAGGCGGTGGATCAGCGCGGGCTTACTGCGGCTTGGCCAGCCCGAGCTTTTCGATGATCGCCTTTTCCTTCTTGACGGTTTCCGCCGCGAACTGCGCGTACTGCTGGCTGTTCAGATAGAACGGCTCCATGTCGAACTTGGCCAGCGACTCGCGGTAGTTGGGCATTTCCATGGCCTTCTTGAAGGCGTCATGCAGCTTCTGCACGATCTTCGGGTCGGTGCCCTTGGGCGCGACCAGGCCGAACGGCGAGGTCTGCACGATGCCCATGCCAAGTTCCTTCAGCGTCGGCA
The DNA here is from genome assembly GCF_900250075.1 of Cupriavidus taiwanensis. NCBI lineage: Bacteria > Pseudomonadati > Pseudomonadota > Betaproteobacteria > Burkholderiales > Burkholderiaceae > Cupriavidus > Cupriavidus taiwanensis. The sequence goes on along the minus strand of NZ_LT977070.1, from coordinate 1,862,694 downwards.
CGTTGGGGAAGCGCGCCGAGCGCTTCTCGCCCCAGGTCGACAGCAGGCGCAGCTTGCCCTGCTCCACGTACGGCGCCCACGCCGGCGTGTCGGCCACCGACATCACGTGGCCGCCCAGCAGCGCCTGCATCGATTCCGAATTGCCCTTGTAGGGGATGTGCGAGAACTGCACGCCCTGCTTCATGGCCAGTTCTTCCATGGTCAGGTGCAGCGTCGTCATCGAGCCCGGCGAGCCGTAGGTCAGCTTGCCCGGGTTGGCCTTGGCGTAGGCAATGTACTCCTGCATGGTCTTGATCGGCGAATCGGCCGGCACCACCAGGCCGAACGAATAGCCGGCCAGGTTGATGATGTAGCTCAGGTCCTTGACCGGATCCCAGTTGATCTTGGTGGTGTACGGCAGGCGATAGACCGGCATGGCCACCTGCGCCAGCGTGTAGCCGTCCGGCGCGGTGCTCTGCATCAGCTGCGCCGGCAGCACGCCGCCGGCACCGGGCTTGTTCTCGACGATCACCGGCTGGCCCAGGATCTTCGAGGCGTTGTCGGCCAGCACGCGGAACGGGATATCCGTGGAGCCGCCGGCGGTGTAGCCGATCACCAGCCGGATCGGGCGCTGCGGGAACTTGTCGGCCTGGGCCTGGGCGGGCATGGCGGCAAGGCCGAGGGCCGCGGTGGCGGCGGCGATGCCGGCGCGGGCGAGGAAGTGGCGGCGTTGCATTTGAAAGTGTCTCCTAGTGCTGCAAATCACTGCTTGAAAAATGCGTGGACCGGCGCGACCGCAAGGCGGGCCCTAGTCCTGCGAGGGACCGAACGCGGTGCGCAGCGCGGCGACGGCATCGGCATGCGCCTGCGCCACCGCGGGCACGAACCGGCCCAGCTTGAAGAAATCATGGATCATGCCGGGGTAGTCGGCCAGCGTGGCGTCGACGCCGGCGGCGCGCAGCTTTTCGGCATAGGCCACGCCCTCGTCATGCAGCGGGTCGTAGCCCGCCACCGCGATCCAGGCCGGGCAGACCCCGCGCACCTCGGCGCCGGTGCCGCCGCCGTCCAGCGGCGCAAAGCGCCAGTCATCGCGGCTGGCATCCTGGTCCAGGTACTGCGCGAAAAACCAGCGGATCATGTCCGCCGTCAGCAGGTAGCCGTCGGCCAGCGCGCGGTGCGACGGCGTATCCTGGCGCGCGCAGGTGCCGGGATAGACCAGCAGTTGCAGCACCGGTGCCAGCCCGGCATCGCGGGCCTCGACCGCGCAGGCGGCGGCCAGCGTGCCGCCGGCGCTGTCGCCGCCCAGGCCGATGCGGGCCAGGTCGGCGCCGAGCTTGTCGGCTTCGGCGAAGACCCAGTGCAGCACATCGAAGGCGTCGTTGACCGCGGTCGGAAAGCGCCACGCGGGCCCGAGCCGGTAGTCCACCGACAGCACCATGCAATCGGCCTGGCCGCACAGCAGGCGGCACAGCGGATCGTGCGAATCGACGCTGCCGACCGTGAAGCCGCCGCCATGGAAGTACACCAGCAGCGGCAGCGGCTCGATCCAGCTGGCTTCGCGCGGCGTGTACAGCCGGACCGGGATGGCGTGGCCGTCGCGGGCCGGCACCAGCAGGTCTTCCGCGGTATGCACCGGCGGCGGGTTGATGTCGAGGATCGGCGCGCTTTTCTCGTAGGCGATCTTGGCGTCTTCCGGCGCCATGGCGTGGATCGGCGGCCGCTTGGCGCGGGCGATCAAGGCCAGCAACGCGGCCATCTGCGGGTCCAGCGGATTATCCGGCAGGCCTGGCGTGGCGGATCGGGAAGACGGTACGACAGACATAGGGCGTGATGCGGCGCAAACCCGGCGCCGGCCTCGCGCAGCAGCGCTGGCGCGGCGTCGGCATCGGGACAAGTTCGAATAGTGAACGATCGTTCGATTTTAGTATGATGCCAGATGTTTCCGACCCCGGGCAGTCCGAGATAACCCCGAAAAGTCCTACTCATCGTGCCACGCGGCAAGTTTTTGCGCGATGATCGGCTGGCAGCACGCCGAGGGCGAGCGGAAACGATTGCGGCAGGTCCATTGAACCCCAGGACAGCGCACGGCGCCAGCCACAGGCCTGGCCCGTGACAACGAGGAATTCCAGCGCGAATTCCACTATTTCGCGGCAGATCCCAGCAGGAGACAAGCAAACATGGCGTTCATCTACTATCTGACCCACATTCACCTGGACTTCGGCGCGGTCAGCGTGCTGAAGTCGGAATGCGAGCGCATCGGCATCCGCCGGCCGCTGCTGGTGACTGATCAGGGGGTGGTCGCGGCCGGCGTGGCGCAGCGCGCCATCGATGCGATGCAGGGCCTGCCGGTAGCGGTGTTCGACGAGACCCCGTCGAACCCGACCGAGGCCATGGTGCGCAAGGCCGCCGCACAGTACCGCGAGCAAGGCTGCGACGGGCTGGTGGCGGTGGGCGGCGGATCGTCGATCGACCTGGCCAAGGGCATCGCCATCCTGGCCACGCACGAGGGCGAGCTGACCACCTATGCCACCATCGAAGGCGGCAGCGGCAAGATCACCGACCAGGCCGCGCCGCTGATCGCGGTGCCCACCACGTCCGGCACCGGCAGCGAGGTCGCGCGCGGCGCCATCATCATCCTGGACGACGGCCGCAAGCTGGGCTTCCATTCCTGGCACCTGCTGCCCAAATCGGCGGTGTGCGATCCCGAGCTGACGCTGGGCCTGCCCGCCGGCCTGACCGCCGCCACCGGCATGGACGCCATCGCCCACTGCATCGAGACCTTCCTGGCGCCCGCCTTCAACCCGCCCGCGGACGGCATCGCGCTCGACGGCCTGGAGCGCGGCTGGACCCATATCGAGCGCGCCACCCGCGACGGCAACGACCGCGATGCGCGCCTGAACATGATGAGCGCGTCGATGCAGGGCGCGATGGCGTTCCAGAAGGGACTGGGCTGCGTGCATTCGCTGTCGCACCCGCTCGGCGGGCTGAAGATCGACGGCCGCACCGGCCTGCACCACGGCACGCTCAACGCGGTGGTGATGCCGGCGGTGCTGCGCTTCAATGCCGACGCGCCGACCGTGGTGCGCGATCACCGCTACGCGCGCCTGCGCCGCGCCATGCACCTGCCCGACGGCGCCGACCTGGCGCAGGCGGTGCACGACATGACCGCGCGCCTGGGCCTGCCCACCGGGCTGCGCCAGATGGGCGTCACCGAGGACATGTTCGACAAGGTGATCGCCGGCGCGCTGCGCGACCACTGCCACAAGACCAACCCGAAAGAAGCCAGCGCCGCGGATTATCGGCGTATGCTTGAGCAGTCCATGTAGCACACCGCGTAGCATCCAGCGGCTTCCCGCCGGTCGGACCGACCAAGCGGCTGTCCGGCGGCCCTCCCTCCACAGCGCAGGAGACAACATGAGCGGCGAGCACTTGCAGGTAGTCCATGGCGACATCACCCGGATGGAAGTCGATGCCATCGTCAATGCGGCCAACAGCGGCCTGCTCGGCGGCGGCGGCGTCGACGGGGCCATCCACGGGGCCGGCGGCCCCGCCATCATGGAAGCCTGCCGCGCAATCCGCGACGCGCAGGGCGGCTGCCCCACCGGCGAGGCGGTGCTGACCACCGGCGGCCGCCTGCCGGCACCGTACGTGATCCACGCGGTCGGTCCGGTGTGGCAAGGCGGAGGCCAGGGCGAGGAAGAGCAGCTCGCCAATGCCTACCGCAACAGCATCCGTCTGGCGGCGCAGCATCACCTGCGCACGGTGGCCTTTCCCAATATCAGCACCGGCATCTATGGCTTCCCGCGCGAGCGCGCGGCGGATATCGCCATCGCCGCGGTGCGCGAGGCGCTGGCCGCGGCGCCGGAGATCGAGCAGGTCACCTTCGTCTGCTTCGACGACGAAAACTACCGGCTTTACCGCGAGCGGCTGAGCTGAAGCCCCATGCGGCGGCCTGCGCCGCCGCATGCGGTGCGTTGCCAGCGGTCAGGCCGGCAGCGCGCTGCGGATCAGCTGGTTGATCCGCTCGGGCTGTTCGTGGATCACCCAGTGGGTGCCTTCGGGGATGCGCTCCAGCCGCAGGTCGGGCACGAAATCGGCCAGGCCGTCCACCAGCGACTTCGGCAGCGCGCGGTCGCGCTCGCCCCACACCACCAGGGTCGGCACCCTGACCACGAACGCCGCCGGATCCAGCCGTGAAATATCGGGCGGCGGCTCGCCCTCGCCCGGCGGATGCATCGGCGAGGCCCGGTAGAAATTGACGCCGCCGGTGAGCGGATGCACGCCGGCGTCCTTGCCTTCGCCCGGCTGCGACCACGCCGCGTGGTACCGGGCGCGCGTCTCGGCGGTGTACCAGGCCGCCGGCTTGCCGTCGTCGTCGGACAGCATCCGGTCCAGCAGCGCAAAGTCGTTGGCCGCCAGCGCCTGTTCCGATCCGGGCTTGCGCAGCCAGTTCATGTAGGCCGACGCGGCCTGCTGCGCCGGATCGGTGGCGAGCGCGCGCGCGAACAGGTACGGGTGCGGCGAATTGACGATGACGAGCTGGCGCACCAGCTGCGGGAACTGGATCGCCAGGTTCCAGCAGATCGCCCCGCCCCAGTCGTGCGCCACCACGATCGCCTGGTCATAGCCCAGCGCGCCGATGAACTGCACCAGATCTTCGACGATATGGCGCGGGCGGTAGGCCTCTACCTCGCCGGGCTTGCTCGACAGGTTGAAGCCGCGCAGGTCGGGCGCGACGGCGAAATGCGTGCGCCCGAACTCAGCCAGCTGCGCCTCCCATTCGAACCAGAATTCCGGAAAGCCGTGCACGAACAGCATCAGCGGCTTGCCGCGCTCGCCGGCGCTGGCGTAGTGCAGCCGGGTGCCATTGGGCAGCGTGGCGTACTGCAGGTGGCGGATCACGGCGGCGGGGGCTGCCATGTTGTTCTCCATATGCGGTCCTCCTCGTTGTGGCGTGGTGCTGGCCAGGGTTGGCGAACGTCCAACTCAGCCGCGCAACGCGGCAACCAGGCCCGCGCGGACCTCGGGCTTGTCGGCAAACGGATCGCCGGGGTTGCGCTGCCCGACGATATCCTCGAAGCGCTGGCGCACGGGGGCGAGCGCCTGGGGGTGGGAATAAATATAGAAGCTTTCGTCGCGGATGGCATCGAAGGTGATTTGCGCCACCTCCGCCGCGGTCACCTTGCCCGAGCCGACGGCCTTGTCAGACAAGGCCTGCGACACCAGCTGCGAACGCGTCGGCGGCGCCTGGTTGGCCAGGTCGGCGGGCCGGTTGCGCTGCGACTGGCTGATGCCGGTCGGCACGAAGTACGGGCACAGCACCGAGCAGCGCACCTGCTCCGTCACCAGCCCGAGGTCCTGGTACAGGGTTTCCGTCAGCGCCACCACCGCGTGCTTGGACACGTTGTAGACGCCCATCGCCGGCGGATTCAGCAAGCCCGCCATCGATGCGGTGTTGACGATATGCCCCTCGAACGCCGGGTCCTTCTCCGCGGCCGCCAGCATCAGCGGCGTAAAGGTGCGCACGCCGTGCACCACGCCGTACAGGTTGACGCCCATCACCCATTCCCAGTCCCGCTCCGAGTTTTCCCAGATCAGGCCGCCCGCGCCGACGCCGGCATTGTTGAACAGCAGGTTGACCTGGCCGAAGGCTTCGATCGCGGCATCGGCCAGTGCCTGGACCTGCTCGGCGCGCGAGACGTCGGTACGCAGGCCGATCACCGGCACGTTGCGCGCCTGGAACTCGGCGACGGTTGCGTCCAGCGCGTCTTCCTGCACGTCGGCCAGCACCAGCTTCATGCCGAGGTCGGCGGCAATGCGGGCAAATTCCTTGCCGAAGCCCGAGGCGCCGCCGGTAATGACGGCCACCCTGTTGGAGAAATCCTTCATGTCGTGTGTCCTGTCGCGTGAGTCGAATGGAAAATGCCGGCCGCGGCGCGGCGCGGCAGTGTCAGTCCAGCAGGTCGGGCTGTTCCTTGACGATGCGGGCATAGAGCGGCTGGAACTGGAACCAGCCCGCCTGCGCCGTGCCGACGATGGAATAAGCCTGGCGCGCGGCGGCGTCGGCAATCACCTTCAGCGGCGCCTGCGTGCGCGCGGCGGCGGCTTCGGCCAGCAGCTGCACCTGGCAGGAGCGCTCCATGGTGATGAACCACCACGCCGCTTCGTCGACGGTCTTGCCGACCGTCAGCAGGCCGTGGTTCTGCAGGATCGCAGCCTTGTTCTGCCCGAGCGCGTTGGCGATGCGCTGGCCCTCGTCCAGCTCCACCACCACGCCGCCGAAGTCGTCATAGACCGCATGGTCGTTGTAGAACGCGCACACGTCCTGCGTCAGCGCATCGAGCGGGCGCCCCAGCGTCGACCAGGCGCGGCCATAGGTGCTGTGCGAATGCGCGGCGGCAACCGCGTCGGGGCGGGTCTGGTGCACGCGCGAATGGATGGCGAAGGCCGCGGCATTGACCGGGTACTCGCCTTCGACCACGTCGCCGTGGTGATCGCAGCGGATCAGGTTGGAGACCCGGACCTGGCTGAAATGCACGCCGAAGGGATTGACCCAGAAGGTGTCGGGAAACTCGGGGTCGCGCGCGGTGATATGGCCGGCCACGCCTTCGTCGAAGCCGAATTTCGAGAACAGCCGGAAGGCGGCGGCCAGGCGCTGCTTGCGATGCAGGCGCTCTTCGCCCACGGTGGCGAACTGCGGCGGCCGTGGCAGGTTGCGGTAGCGGGCCTTGACCTCTTCGGGCAGGCCGGCGCCGATCTCGTCATCAGTGGCTTGCGGGATTTGGGGGGCATTCATGAGGTGTCTCCTCTTGTGTCAGCAGTCCCATGGACCGCAACCTCATATTGGAGTGACAAACTACGCGCCCTACTTCGTCATTCCCGCGCCTACCCAAAGCGCACGTGGGCGGGAATCCAGCGCCTTTGAAAGCCACTGGGTCCCCGCCTTCGCGAGGACGACGTGTCGGTTATTGAAACCTCGCCAGCATGGCCGGCACTTACACCAGCTTGACCAGCTGCTTGCCGAAGTTCTTGCCCTTGAGCAGGCCCATGAAGGCTTCCGGCGCGCTGGCCAGGCCTTCGGCGATGCTTTCGCGGAACTTGAGCTTGCCCTGCGCGACCGCGGTGCCCAGTTCCTTCAGCGCCTGCGGCCACACGTCCATGTGCTCCGAGACAATAAAGCCTTCGATGGTCAGGCGCGAGACCAGGATCAGCTGCGGGTTCTTCAGCGGCAGCGGCTGGCCGTCATAGCCGGCGATCATGCCGCACATGGCGATGCGGCCGAAGGCGTTCATGCGCGACAGCACCGCGTCGAAGATCTCGCCGCCGACGTTCTCGAAATAGCCGTCGATGCCGTCGGGCGTGGCTTCCTTGAGCATGGTGTAGAGCTCTTTCGGGTCCTTCGCCGCCTTGTAGTCGATACAGGCATCGAAACCCAGCTCGTTGACCACGTAGTCGCACTTGTCCTTGCCGCCGGCAAAGCCCACCGCGCGGCAGCCTGCCAGCTTGGCCAGCTGGCCGACCACGCTGCCGACCGCGCCCGACGCGGCGCTGACCGCGATGGTCTTGCCCGCCTTGGGCTGGATGACCTTGTTCAGGCCATACCACGCGGTCACGCCCGGCATGCCGACCGCGCCGAGATAGGCCGACAGCGGGATATGCGTGGTATCGACCGGCTGCAGGCCGGTGCCGTCGCTGACGCCCATTTCCTGCCAGCCGAACATGCCGACCACCTTGTCGCCCGGCTTGAACTTGCTGTTCTTGCTCTCCACCACTTCGCCGACGGTGCCGCCGATCATCACCTCGTTGAGCGGCTGCGGCGCGGCGTAGGACTTGCTGTCGTTCATGCGTCCGCGCATATACGGGTCGAGCGACAGGTAATGATTGCGCACCAGCACCTGGCCGTCGGCGATCTGCGGCACGGGCACTTCTTCCAGCCGGAAATTGGCCGGCGTCACCGCGCCTTCGGGACGCGAGGCCAGGACGATGCGCTTGAACGTGTTGGACATGGTCGGGTTCCTTCCAATGGGAGATGGAAACTGCATGGAAACTGCTGAAGCGGGGCAATGCCGGACATGAAACGCCCCGCCTGCCCTGGCGCCGGCGCTCAGCCGTCGGCGCCGGTATCGGTTTCGCCCGGGCGCTGCGGCGGCATGCGCCGGATGTACTTGAACGTGCCCGAGCCGCGCGCCACGGTCTTGCCGTCGGCATCGACGATCTCGGCCTCGCAGAACACCATGGTGGTGGTGCGGTGCACGGTGGTGCCGCGCGCGGTCAGGTGGCCGCGGCCCGGCGCCATGAAGCTGCTCTTCATCTCGATGGTGACCACGCCGCGGCCATCGGCATCGCTGCTGCGGCCGGCCACCGCCATGGCCACGTCCAGCAGCGTCATGATGACGCCGCCGTGGGCCATGTCCCAGCTGTTCTGGTGGCGCTTTTCGGTCGACAGCGAGATCTCGCTGCGCCCGCCCTCGGCCAGGCTGCAGGTCACGCCAAGCTCGGCAAGGAAGGGGATATGGCTCAGGGAGCCGGTGTACTGGTTCATGGCAACGCAAGTGGAAGTGGGGGATTGGAGAGGCACCGGCGGTCTGGCCGCCGGCGCCGACCCCGCATTATTGCCGCAAACGAAGGCCGTTCGCTCAGACCGCGCTGACGCCGCCGTCGACCGCCAGAATCTGCCCGGTGATGTGCTTGCCGGCATCGCTGGCGAACAGCAGCGCGGCGCCTTTCAGGTCTTCGTCGTCGCCCAGCCGATGCAGCGGCACGCCCGCGCACATGGCCTCGACGCCCATGCGCTCGAGCGAGCCCCTGGTCATCTTGGACGGGAAGAAGCCCGGCGCCAGCGCGTTGACGGTGATGTTGTGCTCGCCCCACTCCGCCGCCAGCGTGCGCGTGAAATTGACCACCGCGCCCTTGGAGGTGTTGTAGGCAATGGTCTCCATCGACCCCGGCGGATTGCCGGCCAGGCCCGCGATCGACGCCACGTTGATGATTCGGCCGTAGCGGCGCGGGATCATCGACAGCTTGCCGATGCGCTGGCTCAGCAGGAACAGGCCGCGGATATTCAGGTTCATGACCTTGTCCCACGCTTCCAGCGGATGGTCTTCCGCCGGTGCGCCCCAGGTGGCGCCGGCGTTGTTGACCAGGATATCGACGTGGCCAAGCCTGGCGATGGCCTCGTCGGCCAGCCGGGCGATCTCGGCTTCCTGCGAGCCGTCGGCGGCGATCCAGTCGGCCTCGATGCCGAGGCCCTTCAGGTGTTCCTGCGCCGCGCGCAGTTCGTCGGCCTTGCGCGCCGACAGCACGATGCGCGCGCCCTGCTCGCCCAGCGCCTCGGCAATCTGCAGGCCAAGCCCGCGCGAGCCGCCGGTGATCAGCGCGGTCTTGCCCTTCAGGTCAAACAGTTGCTGGATGGTGCGCATGTTGTCTCTTCCTTGGTTGTCTTGAGTGAGGGGGCGGGCGCTCAGAACCAGGCGTCCTGCATGTCCAGCGTGGTGCGGTCGAGCGATGCCAGCAGGTCGAGATGGGGGCCGACCCTGGGCAGCTCGAAGCGGAAGAAGTACGCCGCCGCGGCCAGCTTGCCGCGATAGAAGTCCTGGTCTTCCTGGCCGCTCGCCTGCGCCAGCGCGGCCTGCGCCAGCAATGCCTGCTCCAGCCAGATCCACGCCACCACCACGTGCCCGAAGGCTTCGAGATAGACCGATGCGTTGGCCAGCGTCACGTTGACATCGCCGGCGCTCCACAGCGTCTGGGTCACCTCGGCCAGGCGCTTCGTTGAGGAGCCGAGCGCGCGCGCCTGCTGCGCCAGCTCGGCATCGTCCGCGGCCAGCGCGCGGCCGATGGTGGCCTGCACGCGCTCGCCCAGCAGCCTGAACGCGGCGCCATCCTTCATCACCACCTTGCGGCCCAGCAGGTCCAGCCCCTGGATGCCGTGCGTGCCTTCGTGGATCGGGTTCAGGCGGTTGTCGCGGTAGAACTGCTCGACGTTGTATTCGCGGGTGTAGCCATAGCCGCCATGCACCTGGATCGCCAGGTTGTTGGCTTCCAGGCACCACTGCGACGGCCAGCTCTTGGCGATCGGGGTCAGGATGTCGAGCAGCAGCGCCAGGCGCGCATGTGCGTCCTCGTCGCCGGCGGAGGCAGCGGCTTCTTCCTCGTCCACCAGCCGCGCGCAATACAGGTTCAGCGCCAGGCCGCCCTCGACATAGCTCTTCTGCGCCAGCAGCATGCGGCGGATATCGGCGTGCTCGACCAGCTTCACCTGCGGGCTGGCGGCATCCTTGCCGCCGGGGCCGACCGGGCGGCCTTGCGGACGGTTGCGCGCATAGTCCAGTGCATGCAGGTAGCCGGTATAGCCCAGCATCACCGCGCCCAGGCCCACGCCGATGCGCGCCTCATTCATCATGTGGAACATGCAGGCCAGGCCCTTGTGCGGCTCGCCCACCAGGTAGCCGATGGCACCGGCCTTGCCGCCCGGCTGGTACTTCATGCCCTCGCCGAAATTCAGCAGGCAGTTGGTGGTGCCGCGGTAGCCCATCTTGTGGTTCAGGCCGGCCAGCACCACGTCGTTGTGCTCGCCCAGCGAGCCGTCCTCGTTCACCAGGTACTTGGGCACGATGAACAGCGAGATGCCCTTCACGCCGGGGATCAGCTTGCCGTCGGGGCCGGGAATCTTGGCCAGCACCAGGTGGACGATGTTCTCCGACAGCTCGTGCTCGCCGGCCGAGATCCACATCTTGTTGCCGCGGAGCCGGTATTGCGCACCCAGCGGCGATTCGCCTTCGTACTCGGCGCGCGTCGTGATATCCGACAGCGACGAGCCGGCCTGCGGTTCGGACAGGCACATGGTGCCGAAGAAGCGCCCTTCCATTTCCGGCTTGACGAAGGTCTCGACCTGCGCCGGCGTGCCGTGTGTCAGCAGCAGGTTGGCGTTGCCGATGGTCAGGAACGGATAGGAACTGGTACCGACGTTGGCGCCCTTGAAATAGGCAAAGCCGGCTTTCTCGACCACCACCGGCAGCTGCATGCCGCCCAGCTCGTAATCCTGCCCGGCGGCCATCAGCCCGGCCTCGCAGAAGGCCTTCAGCGCGGTGCTGACCTCGGGGATGATGCTGACCGTCTCGCCGTCGAATTCGGGTTCGTGCTGGTCGTTCTTCTTGTTGTGCGGCGCGAACAGGTCGGTGGCGATCTTCTCGCAGGTGTCCAGCGCGGCATCGAAGGTCTCGCGCGAGTGGTCGGCGTAGCGCGGGATGCGGGTCAGCTCGTCGACCTTGAGCCATTCATACAGGATGAAGTTCAGGTCGCGGCGGGAAAGGATCATCGACATGGTGTCTCCAGGCGGCGCACTGCGTGGGGCGCCGCGAATTCTTTTAGCCAGATTCAAGGTGAAGCGGTCAAAAAAAAGGCGCTGCCGCGCCCCCTTCCCTTCCCTCGGTCAACCACCGTCGCCAAGGCGCGCGATGGTCCCCTGCGCTACCGCGCAGAGCTTCTCCTCGCCATCCCTGACCGCAAACACGTCGCAGCGCACCACCGCTTGCTGGCGGCCCACGCTGACGCATTCGGCGCGGGCGATCAGCAATTCGCCGATCGCCGGGCGCACATAGTTGATCTTGTACTCGGAAGTCACCACGGGCACCTGCATGGCCGCGCCGCCCGCGTAGGTCAGCGCGTTGTCGGCCAGGTAGCTGACCACGCCGCCGTGCAGGAAGCCATGCTGCTGTTGCAGCGCTTGCCGTATCGGCAGCCGCAGCTCGGCCTTGCCCGGCGACAGCGCCGCCAGCTCGGTCCCGACCAGGACCGAGAAGGGCTGGCTGGCCAGCACTTCGCGGCCCCAGGCGAGCATGCCGGGGGCCGTCGCCGGCCGCGTCGTGCCCGCTGCGGACATCAAAGGACCTCGAACAGGCCTGCGGCGCCCTGGCCGCCGCCGATGCACATCGTCACCACCACATACTTCACGCCCCGGCGCTTGCCCTCGATCAGCGCATGGCCAACCAGGCGCGCGCCCGACACGCCATACGGATGCCCCACCGCGATCGCGCCGCCGTTGACGTTGAGGCGGTCCATCGGGATGCCCAGCGTGTCGGCGCAGTACAGCACCTGCACCGCGAAGGCTTCGTTCAGTTCCCACAGGCCGATGTCGTCGACCTTCAGGCCAGCCTTCTTCAGCAGCTTGGGCACCGCGAAGACAGGGCCGATGCCCATCTCGTCCGGCTCGCAACCCGCCACGGCAAAGCCGCGGAACACGCCCAGCGGCTGCAGGCCCTTGGCCGCCGCCACGCGCGCGTTCATCACCACCGCCGCCGAGGCGCCGTCCGAGAACTGCGAGGCGTTGCCGGCGGTGATCACACCACCCGGCACGGCGCTGCGGATCTTGGAAACACCTTCGAGCGTAGTGTCGGCGCGAATGCCTTCGTCGCGGTCGATGGTGACTTCCTTCGTCACCAGTTGGCCGGTGGACTTGTCGGCAACGCCGGCAAGCACCGTCATCGGCACGATCTCGTCCTTGAACTTGCCGGCTTCCTGCGCGGCCGCGGCGCGCTGCTGGCTGCGCACGCCGTATTCGTCCTGGCGCTCCTTCGAGATGTTGTAGCGCTTGGCCACGTTCTCGGCGGTCTGCAGCATGTTCCAGTAGATTTCCGGCTTGTTCTTGGTCAGCCAGCTCTCCTGGACCATATGGCGGTTCATCTCCTGCTGCACGCACGAGATGCTCTCCACGCCGCCGGCCACGAAGATGTCGCCCTCGTCGGCGATCACGCGCTGCGCGGCCATGGCAATGGTCTGCAGGCCCGACGAGCAGAAGCGGTTGACGGTGGCGCCGGGCACGGTGACCGGGCAGCCGGCGCGCAGCGCGATCTGGCGCGCGATGTTGGCGCCGGTGGCGCCTTCCGGGTTGGCGCAGCCCATCAGCACGTCTTCGACCTCGGCGGCTTCGATCCTGGCGCGCGCGATGGCGTGCTGGACCGCATGGCCGCCCAGCGTGGCGCCGTGGGTCATGTTGAAGGCGCCCTTCCAGCTCTTGGCCAGGCCGGTCCGTGCGGTGGATACGATGACTGCTTCGTTCATGTGATGCTCCTCGAAATCTCTTGTGTCGTTCAGTTCGGTGTTTCGGTTCAGCCCTGACCACTGAGCAGGTCAACGGACATCACGCGCGCGACGCCGGCGGCGCCGAGGTCTTGCCATGCCTGTGCCAGCGAGCCTTGCAGGTCGATGGCACGGCATGCATCCTCGATCACCGCGGCCTCGAAGCCGGCGGCGCGCGCATCGAGCGCGCTCCAGGCCACGCAGTAGTCCGTCGCCAGCCCGGCGCAGAACACGCGCCTGACGCCATGCTCGCGCAGGTAGCCGGCCAGCCCGGTGCGCGTGGTGCGGTCCGCTTCCATAAAGGCGGAGTAGCTGTCCACGCCGGCATGATGGCCCTTGCGGATCACCAGCCGCGCGTGCGGCACGTGCAGCCCCGTATGCAGCGCGGCGCCGGGCGTGTCCTGCACGCAGTGCACCGGCCACAGCACCTGCTCGCCATACGGCAGCGTGAGCATCTGGAATGGCTGCGTACCGGCATGGTTGGCCGCGAACGAGACGTGCGCGGCCGGATGCCAGTCCTGCGTCAGCACCACGTGCCCGAACGCGCGCGCCAGCCGGTTGATGACGGGGACGACCTCGTCGCCGCGCGGCACGGCAAGCGCGCCGCCCGGCATGAAGTCGTTCTGCACGTCGATCACCAGCAGGCAATCGCCAGGTCGGAGGGTGGTGTCCATATCAGTGCCAGGGAGAACCGTGATGGCGTCTTAGCCGCGTCTTACCCGTTAAAGCCCTTGCCTTCGTCCGCCAGCTTCTGCAGCAGCGGCGCCACCTGCCAGGCTTCGCCGTGGTAGCCCTTGGCGTAGCGCTTCATGGCCAGCGCCACGTTGTACAGGCCGACCTGGTCCGCGTACAGCATCGGGCCGCCGCGGAACAGCGGGAAGCCGTAGCCGGTCAGGTACACCATGTCGATATCCGAGGCCTTGGAAGCAATGCCTTCTTCCAGGATCTTGGCGCCTTCGTTCACCAGCGCGAACACCAGGCGCTCGACGATCTCTTCATCCGAGATCTTGCGGCGCGTGATGCCCAGGTCCTTCGAATGCTGCACGATCATGTCGTTGACCTGCTGGTTCGGGTACGGCTTGCGGTCGCCCGCCTTGTAGTCGTACCAGCCCGCGCCGGTCTTCTGGCCGAAGCGGCCCATTTCGCACAGCAGGTCCGCGGTCTTGGAGTACTGGATGTCCGGCTTGTCCACGGCGCGGCGCTTGCGGATGGCCCAGCCGATGTCGTTGCCGGCCAGGTCGCCCATGCGGAACGGGCCCATGGCAAAGCCGAACTTCTCGATGGCCTTGTCGACCTGCTCGGGCAGCGCGCCTTCGTCCAGCAGGTAGCCCGCCTGGCGGCTGTACTGCTCGATCATGCGGTTGCCGATGAAGCCGTCGCACACGCCCGACACCACCGCGGTCTTCTTGATCTTCTTGGCCACCTGCATCACCGTGGCCAGCACGTCCTTGCCGGTCTGGTCGCCGCGCACCACTTCGAGCAGCTTCATCACGTTGGCCGGGCTGAAGAAGTGCATGCCGACCACGTCCTGCGGACGCTTGGTGAACGAGGCGATCTTGTTGACGTCCAGCGTGGAAGTGTTGGATGCCAGGATCGCGCCGGGCTTCATCACTTCGTCCAGCTTCTTGAACACGATTTCCTTGACGCCCATCTCTTCGAACACGGCCTCGATCACCATGTCGGCGTCCTTGATGTCGTCATAGGACAGCGTCGTGCTCAGCAGCCCCATGCGCTGCTCGACCTTCTCCTGCGTCAGCTTGCCCTTCTTGGCGCTGTTCTCGTAGTTCTTGCGGATGATGCCGACGCCGCGGTCGAGCGCTTCCTGCTTGGTTTCCAGGATCGTGACCGGGATGCCCGCGTTGAGGAAGTTCATGCTGATGCCGCCGCCCATGGTGCCGGCGCCGATCACGGCGACCTTCTCGATCTTGCGCACCGGCGTGCCTTCGGGCACGTCGGGGATCTTGCTGGCGGCGCGCTCGCCGAAGAAGGCATGGCGCAGCGCGCGCGATTCCGGCGTGGTCACAAGAAACAGGAAGCCCTCGCGCTCCTGCTTCAGACCCTGCTCGAACGGCTTGAGCGAGCCCGCCACGGCTTCCAGGCACTTCAACGGCGCCGGGAAGTTCTTGGCCATCGCGGCCACGGTGTTGCGGGCAAAGCCGAGGTAGCCCTCGGCATTCTCGTGGCGCACCTTCAGGTCGCGCACCTTGGGATGCGGGCCGCTGGCGGCGCCGACGTTCTGCGCAAACTTGACCGCCGCGGGCAGCACGTCACCGTCGACGATCTCATCGAAGAGCTTGGTGCCGGCGAACTTCTCGGACGGCACCGCGGTGCCCGACACGATCATGTTGGCGGCGGCCTCCAGGCCGATCACGCGCGGCAGGCGCTGCGTGCCGCCGGCGCCGGGCAGCAGGCCCAGCTTGACTTCCGGCAGCGCGATCTGCGCGCCCTTGGACGCCACGCGGTAATTGCAGCCCAGCGCCAGTTCCAGGCCGCCACCCATGGCAACCGAGTGCACGGCGGCGACCACCGGCTTGGACGAGGCTTCCAGCACACGGATCACCGAGTGCAGCGTCGGCTCCTGCATCGCCTTGGGCGTATTGAATTCACGGATGTCGGCGCCGCCCGAGAAAGCCTTGCCAGCGCCGGTGATGACGATCGCCTTGACGGCGGCATCGTCCAGCGCACGGGTCATGCCTTCGACGATGCCAAGCCGGGTGCTGTGACCCAGGCCGTTGACAGGGGGATTGTCGAGCGTGATGACGGCTACGCCGTCCTGAACCTGATACTGCGCTGTCATGCTGGTTCCTTTGGTGTCAGAAGTTGTCTCGGGATTCGAATTCTCGAATGAATGTTCTCTGCAGCGCGGGGCATGCCGGCTGACGCCGCGCCTGTCCCCGGGTCGCGGCCGTCACGGGCGGGGTTAACCCTTGACCCGATCCGCCGCTTTCCCGCGCCACGCAACGCCTTCCGGCGCTTGGGCGAAACAAGCATACACAAAATAGCACGGTCGTTCAATTTCAATTCGGAACATTTTCGGGGCCATGCGCAATGCGAATGCCGCCCCTGATCCGTCTGCATGGAGCCAACGCTTATCCGCCGCGAAGCAGCGCCCCCCGATGCCCGTTAAGGCACTTGCCAGCATCCGCGCGCGCCGCCTCCAGACCAGTATCGGACTTTATTTGACCGATACGGGAAAATCGCCGGGGCAGACGCGGTAGACTCGCGGCTTTTCGTTTTTTGCTCCCCGGCCTTCACGAGACGCCGGGCGGCTGAAGGTCCAGCGACCCTGATGTCTTCCCCCACCGATTCCTCGTCCCGGCCCGCTTTGGCGCCGCATGGACACCAGCACCCGGTCGTCGAGCACGACGACCTCCAGCGCAAGCTCAAGGCGCGCCACCTGACCATGATCGCCGTCGGCGGCGCGGTCGGCACCGGCCTGTTCGTGGCCTCGGGCGCGTCGATCGCGCAGGCCGGCCCCGGCGGCGCGCTGCTGATGTATATGCTGATCGGCCTGATGGTCTATTGCCTGATGACCAGCCTGGGCGAGCTGGCGGTGCACATGCCGGTGGCCGGTTCCTTTGTCACCTACAGCGCGCTCTATGTCGACGAAGGCTTCGGCTTCGCGCTGGGCTGGAATTACTGGTTCAGCCTGGCGGTGACCATCGCCGTGGAGCTGACCGCGGCGCAGCTGGTGATGCAGTACTGGTTCCCCGACATGCCCGGGCTGGTCTGGAGCGCCGGCTTCCTGCTGCTGATGTTCGGGCTCAACGCCTTCTCGGTGCGCGGCTTCGGCGAGGCCGAATACTGGTTCGCGCTGGTCAAGGTGGTGACCGTGGTGGTGTTCCTGGGCGTGGGCCTGCTGATGATCTTCGGCATCATGCAGGGCGGGCCGCAGTCGGGCTGGCACAACTTCACCAGCGGCGATGCGCCATTCGTCGGCGGCATCCCGGCCATGTTCGGCGTGGCCATGATCGCCGGCTTCTCCTTCCTCGGCACGGAAACCGTCGGCGTCGCCGCCGGCGAAGCCGAGCGCCCCGCCATCACCATTCCGCGCGCGATCCGGCAGACCTTCTGGCGCATCCTGCTGTTCTACGTGCTGGCCATCCTGGTCATCGGCGTGCTGATCCCCTATACCGACCCCAACCTGCTGCGCAACGACGTGACCGACGTCGGCGTGAGCCCGTTCGCGCTGGTGTTCCGCCATGCAGGGCTGGCCTTCGCCGCCGGGCTGATGAACGCGGTGGTGCTGACCGCGCTGCTGTCGGCCGGCACCTCGAGCATGTACGTGTCGACGCGGATCCTGTACGGCCTCGCCGTCAGCCGCCGCGCGCCGCGCGTGTTCGGCCGGCTCACGCGCAACGGCGTGCCGTTTTTCGCGCTGCTGGCGACCACCGGCATCGGCGCGCTGTGCTTCCTCAGTTCGCTGCTCGGTAACAAGACCGCCTACCTGTGGCTGCTCAACACCTCGGCCATGACCGGCTTCATCGCCTGGCTCGGCATCGCCGTCAGCCACTATCGCTTCCGCCGCGGCATGGCCCGCCAGGGGCATGACCTCGGCAAGCTCGCTTACCGCTCGCCGCTGTATCCGTTCGGGCCGGTCTTTTCCGCTGTGCTGTGTCTGGTCATCATCGGCGGGCAGAATTACCAGGCCTTCGCCGACATCCCGAACCGGTGGCCGGAAATCGTTGCCACCTATATCGGCGTGCCGGTGTTCCTGGTGCTGTGGCTGGGATATCGGCTGGTCACCGGGTCGCGGCTGATTGCGTATGAGGATATGCCGTTTGCGTTTCCGCAGCCGAAGGCCGGGGACAAGCGAGAGGCTGCGTAAGAAGCCGGGGCCGGGCACAGCGACGCATGCACTTCGTTGACGCTCCGGCCCTCTCCCCCGCCCCTCTCCCGCAAGCGGGAGAGGGGAGAAAACATGCGCGGAGCACAGGCTGTACCTACACCTCCAGCCACTCCTTCCTGACCTGCCCATTGGCCTTCAGTTCGCCCGGCGTGCCTTCGAACACGATATGCCCGTGGCCCATGACATAGACCCGCTGCGAGATATCCAGCGCAATCGCCAGCTTCTGCTCGATCAGCAGCACCGAGACGCCGCGGTCCTTCAAGGTCTTCAGATAATCGCCCACCAGCGCCACGATCATCGGCGCCAGCCCTTCGGTAGGCTCATCGATCAGGATCAGGTCGGGATCCCCCATCAGCGTGCGGCACAGCGTCAGCATCTGCTGCTCGCCGCCGGACAGCACGCCGGCCGAGGTGTTCTCGCGCTCCTTCAGGCGCGGGAACATGTTGAACATGTCCTCGACGCTCCAGCGCGGCTTGGCCTGTCGCGGGTTGCGCTTCTCCCCGAGCAGCAGGTTCTGGCGCACTGTCAGCGTAGGGAAAATATCCCGGTTCTCCGGCACGTAGCCGATGCCGAGATGCGCAATCTCGAAGGTCCGTCGCCCGAGGATCTCTTCCCCCCGGAACTTCACCGACCCTTCGGCCTTGACCATGCCGAGGATGGCCTTGGCCATGGTCGAGCGCCCCACCCCGTTGCGCCCCAGCAGCGCCACGATCTCGCCCTCGCCGATATGCGCGTCGACGCCGTGCAGGATGTGGCTCTTGCCGTAATAGGCGTGCAGGCCCGTGACTTCCAGCATGCGCTTGCCCATCAATGCGCTCCTTCGGTGGTGGCTTCGTCCAGCGTGGTGCCCAGGTAGGCTTCCTTGACCTTGCGGTTGTTGCGGATCGCCTGCGGGGTATCGGTGGCGATGACTTCGCCGTAGACAAGCACCGAGATGCGGTCGGCCAGCCCGAACACCACGCTCATGTCGTGCTCCACCATCACCAGCGTCTTGCCCACCGTGACCTTGCGGATCAGCTCGACCGCGTGGTCCGATTCGGAGCGGCTCATGCCCGCGGTGGGCTCGTCCAGCAGGATCACCTCGGCGCCGCCGGCGATGGTGATGCCGATTTCCAGCGCGCGCTGCTCGGCGTAGGTCAGCAGGCCGGCCTGCGTATCGCGGCGGTGCTGCATGCCGATCAGCTCCAGCACGTCCTCGGCACGCTCGCGCGCGTCGCGCAGCCCGGTGAGCCGGTGCCAGAACGAATACTTGTAGCCAAGCGACCACAGCACCGCGCAGCGCAGGTTCTCGAACACCGACAGCCGGTGGAAGATATTGGTGATCTGGAAGCTGCGCGACAGCCCCATGCGGTTGATGACGAAGGGCTGCAGCCCGCCGATCTCTTCACCGTTCAGCCGCACCGTGCCGCTGCTGGGCGCGAAGCGGCCCGAGATCAGGTTGAAGGTAGTCGACTTGCCGGCCCCGTTGGGGCCGATCAGCGCATGGCGCTCGCCCTTGGGGATGCTCAGGTTCACGCCGCGGATGATCTCCGTCTGGCCGAACTTCTTGCGTACATCGGTCAGTTCCAGTGCCGCCGCGCTCATGCCCTGCCTCCTGCGATTTCTGCCTGCACCTTGTCCCATTGCGCACGCGACGCGCGCACCGCCAGTCGCCATGCGCCCAGCCCCACCGCCCACAGCGCCGCCGCCGCCAGCCATGGCGCCCAGGTCGCGGCATCGAAGCCGATGCCGAACAGCTTCATGGCGGTGCCATTGGCGCTGTCGACCTGGACCTTGTAGACCAGCTCGACGGTCACGATCACGGCCACCAGCAGCACCACGCCGGCCGCGCCGGCCTTGGCATAGGACGGCAGCATGCGGCGCAGCTTGCCCTTCGCCGCCAGCGGCAGTTGCATCAGCAGCAGGCTCGCCAGGCCGCCCGGCACGAACATCACCATCAGCACGAAGAACAGGCCCAGGTAGAGCAGCCAGGCCTTGGTCAGGTCCGACAGCGCCACCGCGAACAGCACGAACACCACCGCGCCGATGATCGGCCCGAAGAACACGCCGGCGCCGCCGATGAACACCGCCAGCAGCACGCCGCCCGAACGCACCGCGCTGACGTTCTCGGCCGAGACGATCTCGAAGTTGATCGCCGCCAGCGCGCCGGAAATGCCGGCGAAGAATGCCGACAGGATCAGCACCAGGTAGCGCACGCGCTGGGTGTTGTAGCCGATGAACTCGACCCGCTCGGGATTGTCGCGCACCGCGTTGGCAATGCGGCCCAGCGGCGTCTGGGTCCAGGCGTACATCGCCACCATCGACACCAGGCACCATGCCGCGATCAGGTAGTAGACCTGGCGCCCGGGTCCGAAGCTGATGCCCAGGAACGGGTCGCCGACCACGCGGTTGGTGGAGATGCCGCCCTCGCCGCCGAAGAACTCCGGGAACATCAGCGAGCTGGCAAAGACCATCTCGCCGATGCCCATGGTGATCATGGCGAAGGTGGTGCCGGCCTTCTTGGTGGTGACGTAGCCGAAGATGACGCCGAAGAACGCGCCGGCCAGCCCGCCCACCAGCGGCAGCATCGACACCGGCAGCCACACCTTGCCGGCGCCGACCATGTTCAGCACGTGCACGGCGATAAAGGCGCCCAGCCCGGAATACACCGCATGGCCGAACGACAGCATGCCGGTCTGGCCCAGCAGCATGTTGTACGACAGCGCGAAGATGATCATGATGCCCATCTGCGACATCAGCGTGATGGCGAAGCCCCCGGTGAAGAACAGCGGCAGCACCAGCATGACCAGCACGGTCAGGCTCCAGATGATCCAGCGCGCCAGGTTCAGCGGGCGGTAGCGCAGGGTGCGGCCGGTTGCCACCGGCTCGCGGGGTTGTTGCATCGCTTGCTCCATGGCGTCAGCTCTCCCGGGTTCCCATCAGTCCACGCGGGCGGAAGATCAGCATCACCACCAGCAGCAGGTATGGCAGCACCGGCGCCACCTGGGCCACCGTCAGCTTCCACAGCGAATAGAACGGCGTGGCCTCGCTGACCGCCAGGCCCAGGCTGGTCATCAGGCCCGCCAGCGAGGCGTCGATGGTGACCGCGAAGGTCTGCAGCACGCCGATCAGGATCGACGCGATGAACGCGCCCACCAGCGAGCCCATGCCGCCCACCACCGCCACCACGAACACGATCGACCCCACCGCGGCGGCCATCGACGGCTCGGTGACGAAGGCATTGCCGCCGATCACCCCGGCCAGCCCCGCCAGCGCGGCGCCGCCGCCGAATACCATCATGAACACGCGCGGCACGTTGTGCCCCAGCGCCTCGACCATTTCCGGATGGGTCAGCGCGGCCTGGATCACCAGCCCGATGCGGGTGCGCGTCAGCACCAGGTAGATCGCCACCAGCATGCCCAGCGACACCAGCATCATGAAGGCGCGGTACTTGGGGAACGACGAGGTGAACACCGTGAACAGCGGCCCGTCGAGTTCGGCCGGGATCCGGTACGGCACCGCCGCCAGGCCCCACACCAGCTTGACGCCCTCCTCGATCAGGTAGGCCAGGCCGAAGGTGAACAGCAGCTCGGCCACGTGGCCGTACTTGTGCACCGTGCGCAGGCCAAAGCGCTCCACCAGCGCGCCCGCGCCCGCCACCAGCAGCGGCGCGAAGATCAGCGCCGGCCAGAAGCCGATCTTGCTGGCGATGGTGTAGGCAAAGTAGGCGCCCAGCATGTAGAAGCTGGCATGGGCAAAGTTGAGCACGCCCATCATGCTGAAGATCAGCGTGAGGCCCGACGACAGCATGAACAGCAGCAGCCCGTAGCTGATGCCGTTCAGCAGTGAGATGACGAAGAATTCCACAGCGTGTCCTTCAAGCTGGTGCCGCCATGCGGGGGCATGCCGGCAACCGTCCGGGTCGATCGAGGGTGAGCGCCACCGCCGGGGGCGGACATCGCCCCCGGACACTCCCCGTTATGGTCTGCAAAAGACCGGAATGTCGGCCGGAAAGACCGGAAGTATGCAGGCCGCGCGGCCACTTTGTCAGCGATGGCCGCGCCCCGCCGTCGGGATCAGCCCGGCCGCTTCATCTGGCAGGAGGTCGGCTGGGCCGACACGTACTGGTCCATCAGCGCGTTGGTCTTCCAGCCGTAGCCGGTGTTCTCCTGGTCGTACTTGACTTCCTTGCCGTCGACCTTGGTCCAGGTGGCGACCACCAGCGGCTGCTGCGCCTGGTGGTCGGTGTTGCGCATCTCGACCGTGCCGTTCATGCTGTCGACCTTGATGCCTTCCAGCGCCTTGGCCACCTTGACCGGATCGGTGGAGTTGGTGTCCTTCATCGCCTTGCTGAGCATGGCAATACCGGTGTACGAGGCCATCACGTAGAAGTCGTCGTTGTACTTCTTCTTGTAGCCCTCGATGATGTCGGCGCCGCGGAAGCCCTTGTTGTTGGGGTTGTAGTAGCCCACGTACTTGACGTGCTCGGCACCGGCCGCGCCCATCGCGGTCGGCACGCCGGTGGTGCCGGCGTAGTAGGTGTAGTAGTTGGTGGTGAGCCCGGCGTCCTTGCCCGCCTTGATCAGCAGCGCGAGGTCGCTGCCCCAGTTGCCGGTGATCACGGTGTCGGCGCCGGAGGCCTTGATCTTGGCGGCGTACGGCGCGAAGTCCTTGACCTGCGCCAGCGGATGCAGGTCTTCGCCGACGATCTGGATATCCGGGCGCTTGCGCTTCAGGTAGTCCTTGGCGGCGCGCGCCACCTGGTGGCCGAACGAGTAGTTCTGGTTGATCAGGTAGACCTTCTTGACGTTCGGGTCCTTGGCCAGGAAGGTGGTCAGCGCCTCCATCTTCATGTCCGAGTTCGCGTCCAGGCGGAAATGCCAGTAGTTGCACTTGGCATTGGTCATGTCCGGATCCACCGCGGCGTAGTTCAGGTAGACGATTTCCTTGCCGGGGTTGCGCTCGTTGTGCTTGGCCACCGCGTCCTGCAGCGCCAGGCCGACCGACGAGCCGTTGCCCTGCACGATGTAGCGAATGCCCTGGTCGACCGCCTGCTTGAGGATGGTCAGGCTTTCCTGCGGCGACAGCTTGTTGTCGAAGCCCACCACCTCGAACTTGTGCGGACCGGCCCAGCCCTTCTGGTTGGCGACGTCGGCCACGTACTGCCAGCTCTTGAGCTGGTTCTGGCCAACCGGGGCCATCAGCCCCGAGAGCGGATCGATAAAGGCGATCTTCACCGTATCCGCGAGTGCGGCCCCCGAAACCAGCGCAGAACCCAGTGCGGCAAACGTGGCCACACCGGCCACCAGCGGACGCATTTTCGTCATACCTGTCTCCTTCACTCTTATCGTGGCTTGTGGTTCGATGTCGTCGATGCGACCGGCCGCGTGGCGCCCTCCTGTTCGCGCCGCGCGGCCGGCCCCGGCAGCGCCGCGCCGCAAGCGGGCCCGGCGCACCGGATGCTGGCCTGCCGGCCTCAGGCAGTCGGCAGCTTGTAGTCCTTGAACTGCTCGCGCAGCCGCAGCTTCTGCATCTTGCCGGTGGCCGTCAGCGGAATCTCGGTGACAAAGGCCACGTCGTCCGGAATCCACCACTTGGCGACCTTGCCTTCGAAGAACCGCAGCAGTTCCTCGCGACTGACCTCGGCGCCGGGCTTCTTCACCACCACCAGCAGCGGGCGCTCGTCCCACTTGGGGTGGTAGGCGGAGATGCAGGCCGCCATATGCACCGCGGGATGCGCGGCGGCGACGTTCTCGATATCGATCGACGAAATCCATTCGCCGCCCGACTTGATCACGTCCTTGCTGCGGTCGGTGATCTGCATGAAGCCGTCGGCATCGATGGTGGCGACGTCGCCGGTCGGAAACCAGCCGTCGACCAGCGGGCTGGCGTCATTGCGGAAGTAGCGGTCGATGATCCACGGCCCGCGCACCAGCAGGTCGCCGAAGGCCTTGCCGTCCCACGACAGTTCCTTGCCCTCGCCGTCGACGATCTTCATGTCGACGCCGTAGATCACGCGGCCCTGCTTTTCCTGGATCTTGTGGCGCTCGGCGTCGGGCAGGTCGTGGTGCTTGGCGAGCAGCTTGCTGGCGGTGCCCAGCGGCGACATCTCGGTCATGCCCCAGGCGTGGATCACCTCAACGTCCAGCGCCTCGAGCGCGCGGATCATCGCCGGCGGCGCGGCCGAGCCGCCGATCACGGTGCGGCGGAAGGTGGAGAACTTCAGCTGGTTGGCCTGCATGTGCTGCAGCAGGCCAAGCCACACCGTCGGCACGCCGGCGGAGAAGGTTACCTTTTCCTGCTCGAACAGTTCATAGAGCGAGGCGCCGTCCAGCTTGGGCCCCGGCAGCACCAGCTTGGCGCCGACCAGCGGCACCGAGTACGGCAGGCCCCAGGCATTGACGTGGAACATCGGCACCACCGGCAGGATCACGTCGCTGGCCGAGCAGCCCAGCGCATCCGGCATGGCCGAGGCATAGGAGTGCAGCACCGTGGAGCGGTGCGAATACAGCGCGCCCTTGGGATTGCCGGTGGTGCCCGAGGTGTAGCACAGGCTCGACGCGAGGTTCTCGTCGAACTGTGGCCATTCGTAGTTGCCGTCCTGTGCGTCGAGCAGTTCTTCGTAGCACAGCAGCGGCACCTTGGACTCGGCCGGCATGTGCGCCCGGTCGGTCATCGCCACCCAGCCGCGGACGTTAGGGCAATGCGGGGCCACGCCCTCGACCAGCGGCAGGAAGGTCAGGTCGAAGAAGACATAGCCGTCTTCCGCGTGGTTGACGATATAGGCAATCTGCTCGGGGAACAGGCGCGGGTTGACGGTATGGCAGACGGCGCCCATGCCCGACACGCCGTAGTAGATCTCCAGGTGGCGGTAGCCGTTCCAGGCCAGCGTGCCGACACGCTCGCCCTGCTTCACGCCCAGCGCGCCGAGCGCCTGCGCCAGCTTGCGGGCACGCAGCTCGCAATCGCGGTACGTATAGCGATGCAGGTCGCCCTCCGTGCGCCGCGAGACGATCTCGGTGCTGCCGTAATAACGCGCGGCGTGTTTGATGATGGAGGAAATGAGCAGCGGCGCGCTCATCATTTGACCCATCAATGCCATGAACCTGTCTCCTGAATGCTGTTCTGTTCCACCGAAAAACGAACAACCGTACTATTTTTGGACGGTCGTTCGCATGTATGGCATCGGCAAGGAGCCGACCCGGTCGTGCACTGCCCGTACTGTCGTCGCGTTGCTGTCGTCGGGGCCGCAATTCTGCGGAAATCCATGCACCGGATTCATGGGCTCAGTGAAGGCGGGAAATAACCTTGCGGTGCATGGCGGCATGTCCCGGCGGGGCGCGGTCTCGTGCCGTTGAGGACGTACAATACTGCGTGGCATGTTGCACCTCAACATGTCGTTTTCCCTAGCCACCATCGCATTTTCGTGCCTTCTGCATGCCGCGCCGCACCGCCTGACACGCGTGCCGCGGCACCCTGCCGAAGTGCATGGAAAGCGCGCTGCCACCTGGCGCCCGAGCGCCCTACGCGATGCCAGATACGCCCCAGCCGCACGCTGCACCATCCATTGCCGATACCGCCCCGCCGGTCACCCTGCCGCTGCCGTTCCCTGCCGCGCCCGGCTTTGCCGACCTGGGCCCGCATTTCTTCACGCGCCTGCGCCCCACCCCGCTGCCGTCGCCGTACCTGGTGAGCGTGGCGCCCGCCGCCGCGGCGCTGCTCGGCTGGGACGCGAGCGTCGCCGCCCGGCAAGACTTCATCGACACCTTCATCGGCAACCAGGTGCCGGACTGGGCCGATCCGCTGGCGACGGTCTATTCCGGACACCAGTTCGGGGTCTGGGCCGGCCAGCTCGGCGACGGCCGCGCGATCCGCCTGGCGCAGGCGCAGACCGACACCGGCCCGTGGGAAATCCAGCTCAAGGGCGCGGGCCTGACGCCCTATTCGCGCATGGCCGACGGACGCGCGGTGCTGCGCTCGTCGATCCGTGAGTACCTGTGCTCGGAGGCAATGGCCGCGCTGGGCGTGCCGACCACGCGCGCGCTGTCGATCGTGGGTTCCGACGCGCCGGTGCGGCGCGAGACCATCGAGACCGCCGCGGTCGTGACCCGGCTGTCGCCCACCTTCATACGCTTCGGGCACTTCGAGCATTTCGCCGCGCACGACGACGTGGCCGCGCTGCGCAAGCTGGCGGATTTCGTCATCGACAACTTCATGCCCGCCTGCCGCGACGACAGCCAGCCCTACCAGGCGCTACTGCGCGAGGTCTCGCTGCGCACCGCCGACCTGATCGCGCACTGGCAGGCGGTGGGTTTCTGCCACGGCGTGATGAACACCGACAATATGTCGATCCTGGGACTGACCATCGATTACGGCCCGTTCGGCTTCCTCGATGCGTTCGACGCCAACCATATCTGCAACCACTCCGACACGCAGGGCCGCTACGCCTACAGCCAGCAGCCGCAGGTGGCATTCTGGAACCTGCATTGCCTGGCGCAGGCGCTGCTGCCGCTGTGGCTGCCGCCCGCGCAGGCCGACCAGGAAGCCGCGCGCGATGCCGCGGTCGAAGCGGCGCGCGCCGCGCTGGACCCGTTCCGCGAGCGCTACGCCGCGGCGTTCTTCCGCCACTACCGCGCCAAGCTGGGCCTGCGCCCACCGGCCGGCGGCAACGACAAGGCCGACGAGCCGCTGCTGACCCGCCTGTTCCAGCTGCTGCACGGCCAGCGCGTGGACTACACGCTGTTCTGGCGCAAGCTGTGCGGCATTTCGTCCACCGATGCCTCGCGCGACGCGCCGGTGCGCGACCTGTTCCTCGACCGCGCCGCCTTCGATGCCTGGGTGGCCGACTACCGCGTGCGCCTGCGCGCCGAGCAATCGCACGATGCCGCGCGCGAACTGGAAATGCTGGCGGTCAACCCCAAGTACGTGCTGCGCAACCACCTGGCCGAAACCGCCATCCGCCGTGCCCGCGACAAGGACTTCAGCGAGGTGGACCGGCTGCTGGCGGTGCTGTCGCGCCCGTTCGACGAGCAGCCCGAGGCCGAGCACTACGCGGCGCTGCCGCCGGACTGGGCCGCGGGGCTGGAGGTGAGCTGCTCATCCTGACGACTACAACCGGCACCGCGCGCCTGCAGCCGGCGCAAGCCGGTGTAAGGTTCGCGCAATTCCGGCGACCAATGCCGTGGACAAACCGCAAGGACAAGCGTGGACGCTGAACGCCTGGCCGGCCATCCACTCCAAGGAACACCGCGAGGACAACCATGACCACCACCAAGACCGACGCCGAGTGGCGTGCACAACTCTCCGAGATCGAATACCGCGTGACCCGCGAGGCCGCCACCGAGCGACCCTTCACCGGCCGCTACTGGGACCACTGGGACCGGGGCATCTACCACTGCGTGGGCTGCGGCACGCCGCTGTTCGAATCGGCCACCAAGTTCGATGCCGGCTGCGGCTGGCCCAGCTATTTCCGCCCGATCAACGGCGAGGTCATTGCCGAGCATGTCGACCACAGCCACGGCATGACGCGCGTCGAAGTCCGCTGCAAGGAGTGCGGCAGCCACCTCGGCCACGTGTTCGAGGATGGGCCGGCGCCGACCGGCCTGCGCTATTGCATCAACTCGGCTGCGCTAAAATTCGACGATCGCGACCCGGCGCAGCGTGCGGCGGACGATGCCCACGCTGCCGAAGCGCCCAAACGCGACCCGCAGCCCTGACGCCTGAAAGGCCCGGCCCAGACGCCGGGCACAACCTGGACCCGCATGAAATTCCTGTTCGACCTGTTTCCGGTCATTCTTTTCTTTGCCGCCTTCAAGCTGGCCGACATCTACACCGCCACCGCCGTGGCCATCGGCGCCACGGTGCTGCAGATCGGCTGGGTCTGGTTCCGCCACCGCAAGGTCGAGCCGATGCAGTGGGTCAGCCTGCTGATCATCGCGGTCTTCGGCGGCGCCACGCTGGTGCTGCACAACGAGACCTTCATCAAGTGGAAGCCGACCGTGCTGTACTGGCTGTTCGCAGCCGCGCTGCTGGGCTCGGTGCTGGTGTGGCGCAAGAACCTGATCCGCGCCATGATGGAAAAGCAGGTGTCCCTGCCGGATCCGGTATGGGCGCGCCTCAATCTCGCGTGGGCCGGCTTCTTCGCCGCCATGGGCGTGCTCAACCTGTACGTGGCCTACCAGTTCTCGACCGAGGCCTGGGTCAACTTCAAGCTGTTCGGCAGCATGGGGCTGATGCTGGTCTTCATCGTCGCGCAAAGCGTCTGGCTGTCGCGCCACATGCCGGAAAACACCCAGGACTGACGGCGTCGCCGCGCCCCCGTTTCGTTCCCACAAACCGAAGGAAACCACCGATGGCAGCCGATCCCGCTACGATCGAGGCAATGCTGCGCGCAGCGCTCGCCCCCAGCCACCTGGCCGTGCGCGACGACAGCGCGCTGCACGCCGGACATGCCGGCGCCGCGTCCGGCGGCGGACATTACGACGTGACAATCGTCAGCGAGCGCTTTGCGGGTCACAACCGGGTTGCCCGACACCGCATGGTGTATGATGCGCTGCGCGGTCTGTTCCCCACGCAGATCCACGCCCTCGCCGTGACTGCGTTCACCGACCAAGAGTACCAATCCCGCGCACAATCCCTCGCACACTCACGCGATTCTTCCAGCAACTCTCAGACCTGATTCCATGAAGACCACCGTCCTCTCGTTCAGCCTGGCGGCTGTGCTTGCTGCCGGCAGCCTGCCGGCCATCGCCCAGAATGCCGCCGTCGTGAATGGCAAGGCCATTCCGTCGGCAAAGCTGGACAAGTTGATCGCCGGCACCGGCCAGCCCGACAGCCCGGAGCTGCGCACGCGCGCCCGCAACATGCTGATCGACCGCGAACTGCTCGTGCAGGAAGCCAACAAGCGCGGCCTGACCCAGCGCGACGACGTGCAGGAGCAACTGGAACAGGCGCGCCTGAACGTGCTGGCCGGTGCGGTGTTCGAAGACTACGTCAAGACCCACGGCGCCAGCGACGCCGAGCTGCGCAAGCAATACGACAAGATCAAGTCGCAGTTCGGCAATGGCAAGGAATACCACGCCCGCCATATCCTGGTGGAAAAGGAAGCCGACGCCAAGGCCATCATCGCCAAGATCAAGGGCGGCGCCAAGTTCGAGGACCAGGCCAAGGCCGCCTCGAAGGACCCGGGCTCGGCCGCCAACGGCGGCGACCTGGACTGGGCCAACAGCAGCAGCTACGTGCCCGAGTTCTCGGCGGCCATGACCGGCCTGAAGAAGGGCCAGATGACCGACACCCCGGTCAAGACCCAGTTCGGCTGGCACATCATCGAGCTGGTCGACGTGCGCGACGCCAAGATCCCGTCGTTCGAAGAAGTGAAGCCGCAGCTGACGCAGATGCTGATGGGCGACCAGAACTGGCAGCGCGAGCAGTTCCAGGCCATGATGAAGGCCCTGAAGGACAAGGCCAAGGTCCAGTAAGCCGCGGGCCGGTCGCCCCTGCCGGCCCTGCAGCCATCAAGGATGCAGCGCGTGCAGACGACCGGCCGCTACTGGCAGCTCTGGCATCTCTCGTCCCGGGGCCTGTGCTATTGCGCACTGGCCTGGGCCACCCTGGACGGCGCCGCCCCCGGCTGGCGCCGGCTCCATCCCCACCTTCCCCTGCGTGACCGCTACTCGCCCGAAAAGATCCTGCATGCCGTGGTGGCATACAAGGAAGCTCGCGGCGAGATCACGCCGCCCCCCGGATTTGAAACCAGGCGCGTGCTGACTTATGCGTGTGCGTCGTGGAGTTCAGGCTTGCGCAAGCCGATGCGGGGCTGAAGCGTCCCTCACTGTCGGCGATCGTAGCGCCAGCCTTCGTCGTCGAGCTGCCTGATACTGTCGACGACCAGCGCCACCAGGGCATCGAGCATCTTGCTGCCCTTCTCCGCGCTGGCCCGCGTAGGATCGCCGGTGGCACCGGTCGCGGAAACCTCAGCGATATCCCAAATGATCTGCACGCGCTCGCCAAGGCGGATGCTGTCAGCGGGCATCTGGCGCACGGCCTTGCCCAGGTCACACAATTCCGGGCGCACCGCCATGGTGATCGAGGTTTCACCTTCGCCGCCGTGGCCCAGCCCGTCCCACTCGGCGAAGAAGTCTTCCCCAAGCAGCTTGCCAACCAGGTACCACCAGGCGGGCATAAAGGCGAACACGGCTTCCGGATGCCGCTGCTTGACCTTGCGCTGTGCGATTTCCAGCGGCGCGATATTGCCGTCATGGCCGTTCAGCACAAAGATGTGCCGGATGCCGTAGGCAAGCAGGCTCTCGAACATATCCTCGGCGACGGCCGTCACCGTCTCGAAGCGAAGCGAGATCGCCATCGGATTGGCGTTGTAGTGCATCGAGGTGCCAAACGGCACGCCCGGGACCACCACGGTGCGGGCAAGTCGTTGCGCAGCCTGCCGGGCCACTTCGGTGGGCACGAACAGGTCTGGCCCCAGCGGCAGGTGGCCGCCATGGCTCTCGCAACTGCCGAATACCGTGATCGCACTGTCGAGGTTGCCGGCGGCGAACATGGCCTCCAGCTCGGCCGTGGAGAATTCATTCAGGAAGACCTTCTTCATGATGCCTTCTCCGCCAGCGGGCGCGGCTTCGCGCTCAATATCGGGTGCAACAGCAAGTACAGCAGCACGGTGGCCAGCAGCGCCACCAGGCCATTGGGCCAGGCCACCAGCCACTGGTTCAGCTCGAGGGCGAGCCCCAGCACCATGCCGATCAGTGCCGAGCCCACGCCCGCCCGGTTGAACTCCGGCTGCTGATCCAGTTCGCGGACGTCATAGCGGCCTTTGTGCTTGATGTAGAAATCCGCCAGCAGCGGGCCGGCCAGCGGCGGCGCCATGATGCCGAGGTAGTTGATGAATGGCGAAAAGAACATCTGGTAGAAGCCGAGCGCACCGAGCACGGTGCCGGCAAGGCCCGCCACCAGCACGAGCTGCTTCTTGCTGACATCGAAGCCGCAGGACTGCAGCACGGGACCGGTGTAGAGCGCATTGCAATAGAGCTCGGCGTCGTTGGTGGTCCATAGCGACAAGGTCCATGTGACCGCGCCCGCCAGTGCCAGCAGGAAGCTCTTTTCCAGCATCCACGACACGTAGTTGTATTCACCGACGGTGACGGTGCCGATATAGCCGACGATATTGAGCAAGGGATTGGTCAGCAGGAAGCAGGCGGCCGAGCCCAGCCAGACCGCGCGGGCGTTCCGGCAGAAGCGGAACAGGTCGACGCCCATGATGGCGCCGGCAATCCAGCTCCCCACCAGCATGGTGACGGCCGACGACAGCGGCAGGCCGTGCTTCTGCGACGAGGCCGCGACAAAACTGCCGAGCCCGCCGCCCTCGTCCAGCATGCCGATGCCGACCAGCACCGCGATCAGCATGATGACGGGCGCCACCGGTACCGCCAGCCGCTCCAGCCCTTTCATGCCGGACATGGAAGTCGCCGTGAACAAGAGCCCGCAGAGCAGGCATGCCGCAAAGACCTCCAGCGTAATGGGGGCGATCTGGTATCCCATCCGGCCCGGGTCGAACACCACGATGCCGCTCGGGTTGCCGATAAAGGCCCCCCAGATATCCCCCACCATGCCCGTGATCGCCGAGAACCAGCCCAGCGTCAGCAGCCCCATCGCCAGCATCGGCAAATTCATGCCTTTTGCGCCATAGGCATAACGGCACAGCAGCGCCAGGCTCAGCCCGGTTCGTTGCGCGATCACACCCAGCAGCGACGTCAGCACGAACAGGATGCCCATGCCGATGGCGATGGCCAGCATTGCCATCGGAAAGGAAACGCCCGCTCCGCCTGCCGGGCCGGCCAGCGTACCGCCGATAAACAGGCCGGTGGCGACGTAGCCGAACCCGACCCACACCATCACCTGCTTCCAGGTCGGCCTGCGCGCATCGGGCGGGACCGGGGCCAACATATAGTCTGCATCAACTGCCGGGGACGACTGCGCCTTCTGATTCATGCGGGATCTCCGAATCAACCGTTCCGTGTGCGAGCGAGCCGGGTGCGGGACACCGGCCCCGCATCCGATCGTGAGTCAGCGCGAGATTAACAGTGCGAAGGCGGCGGAAAATGCGGCAGATTCGATGAAGCGAAGCGAAATGGCCGTCGGCATCCGCGCATTGGCGGCTTGCATCGCCAAAAAACTAAAAAGCCACCGGCGCTGCCGGTGGCTCTTGGTTGGGAGAAGGGGCACAGGCCCCGGGCTGGTGCTTATCCCACCCACTTCCTCGCATTGCGGAACATCCGCATCCACGGGCTGCCGCCATCGGCGACCTGCTTCCATGCATCCGGCGCCCAGCTCATGGTCGCGGCGCGGAACACGCGCTCGGGGTGCGGCATCAGCACGGTGAAGCGGCCGTCGACGGTGGTCACCGAGGTGATGCCGTCCGGCGAGCCGTTCGGGTTCAGCGGATAGGTCTGCGTGACCGCGCCGTAGTTGTCGACGAAGCGCAGCGCCACATGGGCCTGGTCGATATTGCCCTGCTGCGAGAAGTCGGCAAACCCTTCGCCGTGCGCGACCACGATGGGGATGCGGCTGCCTTCCATGCCGGCGAAGAAGATCGACGGCGACGACTGCACCTCGACCGTGACATAGCGCGCCTCGTACTGCTCCGACTGGTTGCGCGTGAACTTGGGCCAGGCGCCCGCGCCCGGGATGATCGGGGCCAGGTTGCTCATCATCTGGCAGCCGTTGCACACGCCCAGCGCGAAGGTGTCCTGGCGGTTGAAGAAGGCGGCGAACTGCTCGGCCATCTGCGCATTGAACAGGATGGTCTTGGCCCAGCCCTCGCCCGCACCCAGCACGTCGCCGTAGCTGAAGCCGCCGCAGGCGACAAAGCCGGTGAAGTCGGCCAGGTTGGCGCGCCCGGCGATCAGGTCGCTCATGTGCACGTCGTGCGTGTCGAAGCCGGCGTGGTCCATGCTGTACGCCATCTCGATCTGCGAGTTGACGCCCTGCTCGCGCAGGATCGCCACGCGCGGACGCGCACCGGTGGCGATGAACGGCGCGGCGATGTCCTCCGCCGGATCGAAGGTCAGCACCGGGCTGATGCCAGGATCGGCGGCGTCGAGCAGGCGGTCATATTCGCTGTCGGCGCAGGCCGGGTTGTCGCGCAGGCGCGCAATGCGCCAGCTGACCTCGCTCCAGTTGCGCTGCAGGTCCGTGCGCGACGCGCCGAACACCTTCTTGGCGTCACGGTAGATCTCGACCTGGTCGGTGGTGTTGGGCTTGCCGACCACATGGCTGCATGCCGACAGGCCGGCCTCGCGCAGCACAGCGAACACGGCGTCGCGGTCTTCCATGCGCACCTGCACCACCGCACCCAGTTCTTCCGAGAACAGCGCGCGCAGGGTCTGGTCATTGCGGCGCTCGGCGATCTGCTGGGCCCAGTTCTTGGCATCGCCGTAGTCCTGCTCCTGCTGCGGATCGAGCGCCAGCATGTCGACGTTCAGCGAGATGCCGCAATGGCCGGCAAAGGCCATTTCGGCCAGCGCCGCCATGAAGCCGCCGTCGGAACGGTCGTGGTAGGCCAGCAGCTTGCCCTCGCGGTTCAGGCGCTGGATCACGTTGAAGAAGTTCTTCAGGTCTTCCGCATTGTCGACGTCCGGCGCGCTGTCGCCCACCTGCTGCGTCACCTGCGCCAGGATGCTGCCGCCCATGCGGTTCTTGCCGCGGCCCAGGTCGACCGCGATCAGCACGGTGTCGCCGGCGTCGGTGCGCAGTTGCGGCGTCAGCGTGCGGTTGACGTCATCGACCGCGGCAAAGGCCGAGATGATCAGCGATACCGGCGCCACCACTTCCTTGTCGACGCCCTGGTCCTGCCACTTGGTGCGCATCGACAGCGAATCCTTGCCCACCGGGATGCTGATGCCCAGCGCCGGGCACAGCTCCATGCCGACGGCATGCACGGTGTCGTACAGCTTCGCATCTTCGCCTTCGACGCCGCAGGCGGCCATCCAGTTGGCCGACAGCTTGACCTTGCCCAGGTCCTTGACCGGCGCGGCCGCCAGGTTGGTCAGCGCCTCGCCGATCGCCATGCGGCCCGAGGCCGGTGCATCGATCACGGCCAGCGGGGTGCGCTCGCCCATGGTCATCGCCTCGCCGGCGTTGCCCTTGTAGTCCAGCGTGGTCACGGCCACGTCGGCCACCGGCACCTGCCACGGGCCGACCATCTGGTCGCGCGCGTTCATGCCGCCCACGGTACGGTCGCCGATCGAGATCAGGAACGACTTGCTGGCCACGGTCGGATGGCGCAGCACGTCGCGCACGGCCTGCTCCAGGCTGATGCCGGTCACATCGACGGCCGGCAGCGGCTGCTCGACGCGCTTGACGTCGCGGTGCATGCGCGGCGGCTTGCCCAGCAGCACGTCCATCGGCATGTCGACGGCGTAGTGCTCCTTGAGCGCGGCGTCGACGCTGGCGTCGACCAGCTGCAGCTGCTTCTCTTCCGTGGCGATGCCGACCACGGCGAACGGCGAACGCTCGCGCTCGCACATGGCCTGGAACTGCGGGAAGCTGTCCGGCGCGATCGCCAGCACATAGCGCTCCTGCGACTCGTTGCACCAGATTTCCGCCGGCGACAGGCCCGACTCTTCCAGGTGCACCTGGCGCAGGTCGAAGCGCGCGCCGCGGTCGGCGCCGTCGACCAGTTCAGGGAAGGCGTTGGAGATGCCGCCCGCGCCGACGTCGTGGATCGACAGGATCGGGTTGGCGTCGCCGAGCTGCCAGCAGGCGTTGATCACTTCCTGCGCGCGGCGCTCCATCTCGGGGTTGCCGCGCTGGACCGAGTCGAAGTCCAGGTCGGCGGTGTTGGTGCCGGTCGCCATCGAGCTGGCGGCGCCGCCGCCCATGCCGATGCGCATGCCCGGGCCGCCCAGCTGGATCAGCAGCGTGCCGGCCGGCAGCGGGTTCTTGTGCGTGTGCGAGGCGTCGATATTGCCGATGCCGCCCGCGATCATGATCGGCTTGTGGTAGCCGCGCACGGTGCCGCCGACGTTCTGCTCGTAGACGCGGAAGTAGCCGCCCAGGTTGGCGCGGCCGAATTCATTGTTGAACGCGGCGCCGCCGAGCGGGCCGTCGATCATGATCTGCAGCGGCGAGGCGATGCGGTCAGGCTTGCCGGTCACGCCGGGCTTGTCGTCGGGATTGCGGTGCGCCACCGGCTGGGCCGCGTCGCGGTCGTTTTCCCACGACTCGACGGCGTCGGGCAGCATCAGGTTGGACACCGTGAAGCCGGTCAGGCCGGCCTTGGGCTTGGCGCCGCGGCCGGTCGCGCCTTCGTCGCGGATTTCACCGCCGGCGCCGGTGGAGGCGCCCGGGAACGGCGAGATCGCGGTCGGGTGGTTGTGCGTCTCCACCTTCATCAGCGTGTGCGTCAGCGCCTCGTGGCGGCCGTACTTGTGGTCTGCGCCGCGCGGGAACCAGCGCTCGGCCACGTCGCCTTCCATCACCGCCGAGTTGTCCGAGTAGGCCACGATCGAGCCCTGCGGATTGAGCTGGTGCGTATTGCGGATCATCGCGAACAGCGACTTGTCCTGCTGCACGCCGTCGATGGTCCAGGTGGCGTTGAAGATCTTGTGGCGGCAGTGTTCGCTGTTGGCCTGCGCGAACATCATCAGCTCGACGTCGGTCGGGTTGCGCTCCAGCTTTGCATAGGCGTCGACCAGGTAGTCGATCTCGTCCTCGGACAGCGCCAGGCCCATCTCGACGTTGGCCGCCGCCAGCGCGGCGCGCCCGGCCGAGATGTCGATAAAGCGCAGCGGCTTGGCCGGCAGTTCCTGGAACAGGCCGGCGGCATCGTCACGCGAGGCGACCACGGTCTCGGTCATGCGGTCGAACAGGTGCGCGGCGACGGCGGCGCGGGTGTCCGCATCCAGCGACTTGCGCCCGCGCAGCAGGCCCTTCTTGCAAAGCACGGTGATCTCGATGCCGCGCTCGATGCGGTGGATATGGGTCAGGCCGCAGTTGTGGGCGATGTCGGTGGCCTTGCTGGCCCACGGCGAGATCGTGCCGAAGCGCGGGATCACCACGAAGCGGTCGCCCTCCGGCTGCTCGGCGAACGGTGCGCCATAGGTCAGCAGCGCCGCCACGCGCGACTGGTCGTCGGCCGACAGCGGCGTCTGCGCATCGACGAAATGCAGGAACTGGCCGTGCACCGACTCGATATCGGCGTCGATTTGCCGGAGAGCGGTGAGCAGGCGTTGCTGACGGAAGGCGGAGAGCGCCAAAGCGCCGGGGAAGCACGAGAAATGCGCCATGATCGTAGCGGTCAGGGAGGCGTGGAGGTAAAGCCTGGTAGGGGCCTGGTAGGGGCTGCTGCTTGCTCGGCACCGCTGCATGGGGTGCCGGCTGGCGGGAAACCGCTATTGTACCTTGCCGGCACCCGCTTTTTGCACTGCGACATCCGCACGGTGCTGTGTCACGCTCCGGCGTGATAATGCTTATGCATCACTTGAAGGCCAGGAATGGCTCAGAGTGACGTTGCCGACCGCGCCGCCTGCTCGTACAGGCCGGTCAATACCCGCATCAGCCGGGCCAGTTCACCGATCTCGGCATTCTCTTCGCTGCCCGCGGTGAAATTGCTGGTCAGGCATTGCTCGCGGATCTCGCGGTAGCGCGAGCACGCCTCCGCGCCGGCCTCGGTGGTCGAGTACGTCGCCTCCTTGCCCACCCGCTCCCCGCTCACCAGCCCCAGCCCCTGCAGCTTCTTCAGCGCATAGGTCACCAGGTGCGTGTCTTCCACGTTGAGCACGAAACAGATATCGGCCAGCCGCTTGGGCCGGCCGCGGTGGTTGACGTGGTGCAGCACCAGCACGTCCAGGAAGGTCAGGTCGCGCACGCCGGCGGCGCCCATGCAGCGCACCACCCAGCGGCTGTAGGCGTTGTAGGCGGTGTTCAGGCCGAACTCGAATTCCGACAGCTCGGGGCTGCGCACCGACACCAGGTGCGACGACGACACGATATTCGCGCCGGCGGCGCGCGACAGTGCGGTAGCGGGCCGGCCGGCGCGGGCATCGGCTTCGGCAGCTGCGGCGGCGGGCGCGCTTTCGGCGGGCTTGCGTGACATGCGGGAGTTTCCTTTCGATTGGGGGCGGCATTCAAGGCGTCCGGGGGCCCGGTTGCGGCGGATCGACCTGCCAGCCGCCGCCTTCGGCCTGACAGTTTATCGGTGAATTACCACGAATAAAACGACATTTCGGGGACCGCGCACGGCCTGGGTATCTGGAAATACCTCACGTGTTTTCGGACGCTTCCCAGACCGGCCGGAGACGCTATACTGTATATCCATACAGTATCAACCCGAGCCCCCATGTCGCCCGAACCCGCAAACTGCCCCCTCTGCGGCGCTGCTGCCGAGCGCACCCGCGCCGCGCCCCGCGGCTATCTCTATCACTGCCCCGCTTGCGGCGCCTATCACATCAGCCGCAGCGCCCTGGCTTGCCGCCAGCAGATCCCGGCGTCCGCCAGGAACGATGTGCGGCTGCTGCGCGCTTACGGCCACCAGCCCCGGATCGAGGTCTGCCGGGACGGGGTGCGCATCGTGCCCGGGCGGAGGTAGGCATGGGCAACAGCAAACGGGCCGCCGGCTGCCACCTGCCGGCCGCGACGCCGGGGTATCCGGTAGCCGGGGCCAACGGCATCCTGGCGCAAGTGCAGGGACACCATGTCGCCGCCGCGCTGCAGACCCTGCCGCGCGCCACGGCGGAGGCGCCCAATCACCATGAGGTCCTGGTCGAGGCCGGCCATCTGGGCACGGTTCGGCTCTTTATCGTAAAGAAGCTCGCGCGCCATAACCGGCACAGCCACTATTACTGGTCGGCCTATCGCGCGGAACCCGCCTGAGGTCCCGGCCGGGCTCCCAAGCATCAAGACGTGATGCATTTCTGCCACGCTACCACTTGAGTAGGGATATGCTATGGCGACTGCGGCGCGGCAATATCGCACTGCCGGATGCGTTCACCCATTCGGCTTTGACCGCCCGCTGCATGTAGCGGGCGCTTTTTTGGCCCGGACCCCGGGAGGCAATATGCAAGCGCGAATTATTCGCGTTACACCGGCCGACGTTGGCTGGGCGCTGGACTGCGAGAGCGCGCCCCAACGGCAACGGTTCCCGACGCTCGAGGACGCGATCTCGGCGGGCTGGGCACGAGCCAGGCGCGAGAACGGCGAACTGCATATCCATTGCCACGACGGTGGCCTGCGCCTGCGCGCCGCCGTCACCCCCGAGGAGTCACACGGCTGACCGCGCGGCCGGTCGCAGCGCGGACTTGCCCGATGGCCGCGACAGCACTTGCCGTCACAGTCGCGGTCAGCGCGACCATGCGTGCCCAACGCGCCGCAATCAAGCACTGCGCCGGCAATCGCGTAAGATGTTACTGGCCAGGTCCATAGACCGGTTTGTCCAATCCTGCCGGAGCAGACATGCGACTTGCTGATTTCATCAGGCGCGACATGAGCAGCATCCTGAGGGAGTGGGAGGCGTTTGCCGCCACCCTGGTGCCGGCCGCAAGACACATGGATGCGCCCGCCCTGCGCGATCACGCGCAGCAGATCCTGAATGCCGTGATCAAGGATCTGTCCACCCCGCAAACGCGCCACGCCCAGCGCCAAAAGTCGCTGGGGCGGTCGCCCCGCCTGCCCGATGCACCGGAAACCGCGGCCCAGACCCACGCGCTGCTGCGGGCACGCCATGGCTTCAACATCAACCAGATGGTCAGCGAGTACAGGGCCCTGCGTGCCAGCGTGCTGCGGCTGTGGATCGATGACGGCCACCCGGGCCCATCGGATTTCGATGACATGGTCCGCTTCAACGAGGCCATCGACCAGGCCGTCACGGAATCCGTCGGTATTTCGATGCGCAGGTCGAGCAGGCGCGCAACCTGCTGCTCGGCATGCTGGGGCACGACATGCGCAGCCCGCTGCAGACCATCCAGACCACCGCTCAATACCTGGCCGCGCTGAACGCCGGGGAAAAGGTATCGGAAGCCGCGACCCGTCTGATCCGCAGCGGCTCCCGCATGAATGCGCTGCTGGACGACCTGTGCGATTTCAACCGGACCAAGCTGGGCCTGGGCATCAACATCGCGCCCGCCGCGATCGACCTGGCGCAGGTGTTTGGCGATGCCGTGGACCAGTTGCGCGCCGCCCACCCGGACCACCGCATCGAATTCGCCGCCGAGGGCAACCTGCAGGGCGTCTGGGACGGTGCGCGGCTGCAGCAGCTGCTCTCCAACCTGGTGACCAACGCGGTCACGTACGGCGCGGCGGACACGCCGGTCCGGGTTGCCGTCACGGGCCATGCGGCGCAGGTCCATGTGTCGGTCTGGAACAGCGGCCCGCCGATCGATCCGCAGACCCTGGGCCAGATCTTCGACCCGCTCAGGCGGGGCGAGGATCCGCACGACAAGAACGCACCCGGCCTGGGGCTGGGGCTGTATATCGCGAGCGAGATCGCCAGGGCCCACCAAGGCTCGATCGACGCCCGCTCCGATGCGGCCGGGACCGTGTTCGAGGTACGCCTGCCGCGCCAGGCCTAGCCGGCGGCTCCGCCCCACCCCACCCCGGCACTGCCGCGGCGCGCGCCACGACATAGAGGCCATCCCTATCTGTCGCCTTGCAGGGCTTCTTGCTACCCTTGAGGTTCCCAGGCCGCCCCCCGGCGCGCGCTGCGCGCGCCGCCGCACCTCATTCGCAGACCCATGCCCTTGATGCTTCCCGACCTCGATACCCTCAACGCCCGCCTGCGCGACGGCGGCACCAGCCGCGCACAGATCGTCGAGCAGGCCGCTGCCCGCGCGGCCACGCCGGCGGCCGCGGCCGTGTTCCTGCACAGCACCTTCGAGGCCGCCGCCCAGGTGGCGCGTGCCGCCGATGCCGCCAGCCGCGCCGGCAAGGCGCTGCATCCGCTGGCGGGCCTGCCGGTCTCGGTCAAGGACCTGTATGACGTGGCCGGAGAGGTCACCCGCGCCGCCTCGCTGGTGCGCGCCGATGCCGCGCCGGCTGTCGCCGACGCGCCCGTGGTGGCGCGCCTGCGCGCGGCCGGGGCAGCGCTGGTGGGGCGCACCAACATGACCGAGTTCGCCTTCTCCGGTGTGGGCATCAATCCCCATTACGGCACGCCCGCCAATCCGGCCGGCGGCGAAGGCGCCGCCCGCATCCCGGGCGGGTCGTCGTCCGGCGCCGCAGTATCGGTGGCGCTGGGGCTGGCGGTGGCCGCGCTCGGCAGCGACACCGGCGGCTCGATCCGCATCCCGGCCGCGCTGTGCGGCATCACCGGCTTCAAGCCCACCGCGCGGCGCGTGCCGCTGGCCGGGGCCTTCCCGCTGTCGTACACGCTCGACACCGCCTGCGCCATGGCGCGCACGGTCGGCGACTGCATCGCGGTGGACAGCGTGATTGCCGACAGCGCGGTGCTGCCGCGCGTGACCGATCCCGCCGCGACGCGGCTGGCGATCCCGCGCCAGCTGCTGCTGGACGATCTCGACCCCGTGGTGGCGCGCGCCTTCGACCGCGCCCTGGGCCGGCTGTCGGCCGCCGGCGTGCGGCTGGAGCATGTCGACCTGCCCGAGCTCGGCGAACTGGCCGCGCTGAACGCGCATGGCGGCTTCAGCGCGGCCGAGGCCTATGCCATCCACCGCCACCTGCTGGCGGCCCGCCGCGACCGCTACGACCCGCGCGTGGCGTCGCGCATCGACCGCGGCGCGGGCATCAGCGCCGCCGACTATATCGACCTGGGCCGCGCCCGGCTGGACTGGATTGCCCGCATGGAAGCGCGGCTGGACGGCTTCGACGCGGTGGTCTGCCCCACCGTGCCGATGGTGGCGCCCGAGATGGCGCCGCTGCGCACCGATGACGCGCACTTCTTCCGCGTCAATGCCCTGCTGTTGCGCAATACCTCCGCCTTCAATTTCTTCGACGGCTGTTCGGTATCGATGCCGTGCCATGCGCCGGACGAGCTGCCGGTGGGCCTGATGCTGTCGCACGGGCCGATGCGCGACGCCAGCCTGCTCGGCACGGCCCTTGCCTTGGAACGTATCGTGCAGCCCATCATGCAGCCCTTAGCGCGCGCCGACTGAGCCCGCCGCCGCGCCGTTGATCTTGCGCCATGCGCCGGGCCCGAGCCAGGCCCGCACGTGGCACCAGGTAGTACGCAACCCGCTGTACCACCGCGCCCCCGCGCGCACACCAGGAGAGATCGAGATGCGAGTCAAGGCAATGATCGCGGCCACGCTGATGCTGGCCGCCGTGGCGGCACAGGCGGACACCAAGTGGGACCTGCCCACCGGCTACCCCGTCGCCAACCTGCACACCGAGAACCTGCAGCAGATGGCCAGCGACGTCGACAAGGCCACCGGCGGCAAGCTCAAGATCGTGCTGCATCCGAACGGGTCGCTGCTCAAGGCCAACGAGATCAAGCGCGGCGTGCAGACCGGCCAGGTCCAGATGGGCGAGATCCTGATGTCGCTGCTGGCCAACGAGAACCCGGTGTTCGGCGTCGATGCGGTGCCGTTCCTGGCCACCAGCTATGCC
This sequence comes from Cupriavidus taiwanensis, assembly GCF_900250075.1. Taxonomy (NCBI): domain Bacteria; kingdom Pseudomonadati; phylum Pseudomonadota; class Betaproteobacteria; order Burkholderiales; family Burkholderiaceae; genus Cupriavidus; species Cupriavidus taiwanensis. Next base: position 1,821,239 of record NZ_LT977070.1, on the reverse strand, counting down.
GATGCCTACAAGCTGTGGCAGGCCTCGCGCCCGGTCACGGAGAAGGTGCTGGACAAGCAGGGGCTCAAGCTGCTGTACGCGGTGGCCTGGCCGCCGCAGGGCATCTACGCCAACAAGCCGATCAATTCGGCCGCCGACATGAAGGGCCTGAAGTGGCGCGCCTACAATCCCGCCACCTCGCGCATCGCCGAACTGGTCGGCGCGCAGCCGGTCACGATCCAGGCCGCCGACCTGGCGCAGGCGCTCGCCACCGGCACCGTCAACTCCTTCATGTCGTCGGGCGCGACCGGCGTCGACACCAAGGTGTGGGAGAGCGTGAAGTACTTCTATGCGGTCGATGCCTGGCTGCCCAAGAACATGCTGGTGGTCAGCAAGAAGGCCTTCGCGGCGCTCGACAAACCCACCCAGGACGCGCTGCTCAAGGCCGTCGCCGACGCCGAGAAGCGCGGCTGGCAGGTATCGGAGCAGAAGACCAAGGAATACCTGGCCACGCTCGCCAGGAACGGCATGACGGTGCAGCAGCCGTCGCCGCAGCTCAAGGCCGACATGCAGAAGCTGGGCCAGACCATGGTCGACGACTGGGCCAAGAGCGCGGGCCCTGACGGCAAGGCCATCCTCGACGCCTACCGCAAGTAGGCCCGGGGACCCGCGTCCACCGATCTCCAGCGCCCTGCATCGCCGCCGCGCCGGCTGCCATGCGGGGCGCCCATCCTTATCTTCGCCGCCCATCATGCCCACTGCCCCCTCCTCCAAGCGCTGGCTCGACCGCCTGCTGGACCTGTTCGCAGCGCTCGGCGCGCTGTGCATCCTCGCCGTCTGCGTGATCATGATCCTGATGTCGCTGTCGCGCGAAACCTCGGTGATCTTCAAGGGCGGCGACGACATCGTGGCCTGGCTGTGCGCCGCCTCCGCCTTCCTGGTGCTCGGCCAGACCTTCCAGCATGGCGGCATCGTGCGCGTGGAGATGCTGCTGTCGGCGGTCGGCCCGCGCCGGCGCTGGCTGCTCGAACTGGTCTCGCTCACCATCTGCCTGGTGTTCGCCGCCTATGCGGCCTGGGCGCTGGGCACCTTCGCGTTTCAGAGCTGGGAGATCGGCGATGTCTCGCAGGGCCAGATCGTGATCCCGTTGTGGATACCGCAGAGCTTCGCGGTGCTGGGCTGCGGGGGGTTCCTGCTGGCGGTCGCGGACGAATGGCTGCGCGTGGTGCGGCGGCAGAAGCCGCGCTACCAGCTGGCCCAGGAAGCCAAGCTGGCCGCCGGCGATTTCGGGGAGACGGTCTGATGAGCACGGTCGTGGTTGCGCTGATCCTGCTGCTGGTGCTGATCGTCTTCCTCGCGCTGGGCGCGTGGATTCCCGTGGCCATCGCGGTCACGTCGTGGATCGGGCTGGTGGTGTTCTCCGACCGCGAGGCGCTGGTCAGCCTGGCCAATGCGTGGTGGTCGTCGAGCGCCTCGTACACGCTGGCATCGCTGCCGCTGTTCGTGTGGATGGGCGAGATCCTGTTCCGCACGCGGCTGTCGGAGCAGATGTTCAGCGGGCTGTCGCCATGGCTGAGCTGGCTGCCCGGGCGGCTCATGCACGTCAACATCCTGGGCTGCGGCATCTTCGGCTCGGTGTCGGGCTCGTCGGCGGCCACCTGCGCCACCATCGCCAAGTCGGCGCTGCCCGAACTGACCCGGCGCGGCTACGACGAGCGCATCACGCTGGGCTCGCTGTCATGCGCCGGCACGCTTGGCATCCTGATCCCGCCGTCGATCACGATGGTGGTGTACGCGGTCTCGGCGGATGTGTCGATCATTCGCGTGTTCCTGGCCGGCTTCGTCCCGGGGCTGCTGCTGATGCTGCTGTTTTCCGGCTACATCGTGGTCTGGGCGCTGGCCAACCCGGACAAGACCCCGGCGTCGGAGCACTTCAACTGGCGCGCGCGGCTGGCGTCGATCCGGCAGCTGCTGCCGTGCATCGTGCTGATCGCCTTCATCACCGCGATCATGGTGACCGGCTACTCCACCGCCACCGAAGCCGCGGCCTATGGCGTGGTCGCGTCGCTGGCGCTGGCGTGGGCGGGCGGGTCGCTCACGCGCGCCGCATTCTGGGACAGCCTGATGTCGGCCACGCGCCTGACCGCGATGATCATGTTCGTGCTGGGCGCGACCTCGTTCCTCTCGGTGACCATGAGCTTTACCGGCATCCCGCGCGCGCTGGCCGAGTGGGTGGCCGCGCTGCAGCTGTCGCCGTGGGCGCTGATCGCGGTGCTCACGGTGATCTATATCGTGCTCGGCACGGCGCTGGACGGCATCTCGATGATCGCCCTCACCACCGCCACGGTGCTGCCGATGGTGCAGGCGGCCGGCTTCGACCTGGTCTGGTTCGGCATCTTCATCGTGCTGCTGGTGGAGATTGCCGAAGTGACGCCGCCGGTCGGCTTCAACCTGTTCGTTTTGCAGAGCATGACAGGCAAGGACAGCAATTACATCGCGCGGGTCTCGCTGCCGTTCTTCATGATGATGGTGATGGCGATCGCCATCGTCACGATCTGGCCCGGCGTGGTGACCTGGCTGCCCGACGCAGTGATGCAGCAGGAGGTCAAATAGCCTTGGCCGGGACGGCAACGGACACGCGAGGGAGGTTCGCGCAGCGATGCATGTGATCGTCATCGGCGCCGGCGCGATCGGCGTCAGTTCGGCGTGGTACCTGCGCCAGGCCGGTTTCGACGTGACCGTGCTCGAGCGCCGCGGCGCGCCGGCGCAGGAAGCCAGCTTCGGCAATGCCGGCGTGATCGCGCCCGGCTACGTCACGCCCTGGGCCGCGCCCGGCATGCCGGCCAAGATCCTGCGCACGCTGTTCGCGCGCGAGGCGCCGGTGCTGTTCCGCCCCGCCGCGGACCCGGCGATGTGGCGCTGGATCGCGCGCTGGCTGCGCGAATGCCGGCTCGAGCGCTACCGCGCCAACAAGCTGCGCATGCAGCGGCTGGCGTTCTACAGCCGCGCCTGCCTGCACCGGCTGCGCAGCGAGCTGGAGATCGACTACGAGCAGTCGCAGGGCTACCTGCAGCTGTTCCGCACCGCGCGCGAGCTGGACCTGGCCGGGCCCGCCATCGCCCTGCTGCGCGAGAACAACGTGCCGCACCGGCTGGTCAGCGCCGCCGAATGCCGCCAGATCGAGCCGGGCCTGGCCGCCGGCACGCCGCTGGCCGGCGGGCTGCACCTGCCGGAAGATGAATCCGGCAACTGCCCGATGTTCGTGCGCGCGCTGCACCGGCATGCGCAAGCCGCGGGCGTGTCGTTCCGCTTCGACACCGCGGTGACACGCATCCGTCCCGGCCCGGCCGGCAAGCTGGAGATCGAGCTGAACGAACCCGGCGGCCAGGGCTCTGCCGCGGTGCTCGGCGCCGAGCGCGTGCTGGTCGCCGCCGGCGCCGACAGCGCCGCGCTGCTGCGCCCGCTGGGCCTGCGCGTGCCGCTGTATCCGGTCAAGGGCTATTCGGTGACGGTGATGATCCGCGACGAACTGCAGGCCCCGCTGGGCGCGCTGATGGACGAGTCGTACAAGGTCGCGATGACGCGCATGGGCAACCGGCTGCGCGTGGCCGGCACGGCGGAGCTGGGCTCGCGCCGGCTCGACCTGCGCCCCGCCGCGCTGAACACGCTGGTCAAGGTCGCACGCGACTGGTTCCCGGTGGCCGGCAACTACCAGGAGGCGACGCAATGGGCCGGCGCCCGGCCGATGCTGCCCGACGGGCCGCCGCTGATCGGCCCCACCGCGGTGCCGGGGCTGTTCCTGAACCTCGGCCATGGTTCGACGGGCTGGGCGATGAGCTGCGGATCAGGCAAGATTGCGGCTGACCAGATCGCCGCCAGCGCTGGCGCTGCCGCCGGCCGCGACGGTCCGGACATCGACATGGAAGGCCTGCTGCCCGACCGCTACGGGCTGGGGCCGGCCAACTGAGCCCGACATGACCCGCCCTGCCGCCACCGCCATCACGCCCACCGGCCACGAACACGACTGGCTTGCCCTCGATGCGGCCGCGCCGGCCCCGGTGCCGCTCTACGGCGTGGCCACGATCCGCCGCCTCGAGCACGCCGCGCTGGCGCAGCTGCCAGCCTTCACGCTGATGTCGCGCGCCGGCACGGCAGCGGCGCGCTGGCTCGCTTGCCATGCGCCCGACGGGCCGCTGCTGTTCCTGGCGGGGCCGGGCAATAACGGCGGCGACGCGCTGGTCGCCGCCACGCAGCTGCATCGCGCCGGGCGCGCGGTGCAAGTCTGGCTCGCCGCCGATCCGCAACGCCTGCCGGCCGATGCCGCCACCGCGTGGCAGCAGGCGCAGGCCGCGGGCGTGCCGTCGAGCGTGATGGCCGAGGTGGAGACCGCGCAGGACCCGCACTGGCCCGCCGGCACCGCCGCGATCGTCGATGGCCTGCTCGGCATCGGCCTGAACCGCCCCGCCGATGGCCGCATGGCGTGGTGGATCGACCAGCTCAACCGCGCCGCGCTGCCGGTGTTTGCGCTGGACATTCCCAGCGGCCTGTCCGCCGACACCGGCGCTGGCGCGCCGGCCGTGCGCGCCTGGCGCACGCTGACCTTCATTGCCGCCAAGCCCGGCCTGCTGACGCTGGACGGGCGCGACTGCGCCGGCGCGGTCGAGATCGCGCCGATCGGCCTGGACTATCCCCCGCGCGAAGCACCGCAGGGCCTGGTGAACGGCCCCGCGCTGTTCGGTGCCGCGCTGCCGCGCCGCCGCCACGCCAGCAACAAGGGCACGCATGGCTCGCTGGCGGTGATCGGCGGCAACCTCGGCATGACCGGCGCGCCGCTGCTCGGCGCACGGGCGGCGCAATGGCTCGGCGCGGGCAAGGTGCATATCGGCTTCCTGGCGCAGCCGGCGCCGCTGCTCGATCCGCTGCATCCGGAGCTGATGCTGCATGCGCTCGACGCGCTGGCACTGGCGTCGATGTCGGCGCTGGTGATCGGGCCGGGCATGGGCACCGATGCCAACGCCCGCCAGCAGTTCGCGCGGCTGCTGCAGGCCGCGACGCAGCCGCTGGTGCTGGATGCCGATGCGCTGAACCTGCTGGCGTCCGATCCGGCCCTGGCGGGTGAGCTGGCCACGCGCGGCGCCGCCACCGTGATGACGCCGCACCCGCTCGAAGCCGCGCGGCTGATGGGCGTGCCGGTGGCCGAGATCCAGCGCGACCGCCCCGCCGCCGCCGCGGCGCTGGCCGCTCAATGGCAGGCCGTGGTGGTGCTGAAGGGATCGGGCAGCGTGATCGCCGCGCCCGACGGCAGCCCGTGGACGCTGAACCCGACCGGCAACGCGGCGCTGGCCAGCGCTGGCACCGGCGACGTGCTGGCCGGCATGCTGGGCGCGCTGCTGGCGCAAGGCATGGCGCCGCTGGCCGCGGCGCAGGCGGCAGTGTGGATCCATGGCCGTGCCGCCGATGTGCTGGTCGAACAAGGCACGGGTCCGGCAGGCGTCATGGCAGGTGAACTGTATGCGCCGGCCCGCGGCGTATTCAACCAGTTGCTGAACGCAGCGCAAGCGTAAGGCAAGCGCGAGGTTCGCGTTCCGGCGCATACCGGCGGCGCCCGCCGCACCTGCCGTCAGACAACGACCGATACCGGCGCGGCGCCGCGGCTGTTATGTTGCAAGTGGTAACGATATGACGCCGCCGCTACCCTCGATGCCGCGATTGCTGGCGATATACTTACCGCTCCGTCTTGCAAGCCGGCAATGCCACGCGGCTCGCGCCCCGCAACCCCGCTAGTCCTGCACGCCCAGTCCTGCATGCCCACTGACCTTCACGCCTGGAACGCCCTGCTGCGGCACCATGACACCCTTCGCGACGCCCGGATGCGCGACTGGTTCGATCGCGAAGGCGCACAGCGCGTCGCGCAATGCTCGCTCGAGGCCGCCGGCCTCTATCTCGACTACTCGAAGAACCGCATCACCCAGCAGACCATGAGCCTGCTGATGCAACTCGCGGCCGAGGCCGGCGTCACCCGCCGTCGCGACGCGATGTTCGCGGGCGAGCATATCAACACCACCGAAGACCGCGCCGCCCTGCACGTGGCCCTGCGCGCCCCCGCCGGCGCCGGCTACAAGGTCGACGGCGAAGCCGTGGTGCCGGCCATCCAGCAGGTCCTGGCGCGCATGCGCGACTTCTCCGCGCGCGTGCGCAGCGGCGCCTGGAAGGGTGCGACCGGCGAGCGCATCACCGATGTCATCAACATCGGCATCGGCGGTTCCGACCTGGGGCCGCGCATGGTGTGCCGGGCGCTGTCGCATCTCGCCGATGCGGATGGCAACACCGCGCCGCGCATGCACTTCGTCTCCAATGTCGACGGCACCGACCTCGCCGAGACCCTGGTGCGGCTCGATCCCCAGCGCACCCTGGTGATCGTCTGCTCCAAGACCTTCACCACGCTCGAGACCATGGCAAACGCGCACAGCGCGCGCGCGTGGTTTGTCGCCGGCGGCGTGGCCGAGCAGGACCTGGCCAAGCACTTCGTCGCGGTCTCGACCAATACCGAGGCGGTGCGCGAGTTCGGCATCGACCCGGCCAATATGTTCGAGTTCTGGGACTGGATCGGCGGGCGCTTTTCGCTGTGGTCGTCGGTGGGCCTGTCGATCACGCTGGCGGTGGGCTTCGATGCCTTTGTCGACCTCCTCGCCGGCGGGCGCGCGATGGACGAGCATTTCCGCAGCGCGCCGCTGGAGCGCAACATGCCGGTGATCCTCGGCATGCTGGGCATCTGGTACCGCAATTTCTGGAACCTGCCGACCAGCTGCATGGCGCCCTATTCCACCTCGCTGGAGCTGTTTCCCGCCTTCCTGCAGCAGCTGGAGATGGAGAGCAACGGCAAGTCCGTGCAGCTCGACGGCCAGCCCATCCGCACGCATACCTCGCCGGTGGTGTGGGGCACGGCCGGCACCAACGGCCAGCACGCGTACTTCCAGCAGATCCACCAGGGTTCGCAGGTGGTGCCGGTGGATTTCGTCGCGCCGCTGGTGCCGCCGCGCCGGCTGCCGGGCCATCACGCCAAGCTGCTGGCCAATTGCTTCGCCCAGGCCGAGGCGCTGATGCGCGGGCGCAGCGCCGACGAGCTGCGCGCCGCCGGGCTGAAGGACGAGGTGCGCATCGCGCATATGGTGTTCGACGGCAACCGCCCCAGCAACACGCTGCTGATGGAGGACCTGACGCCCAATGTGCTGGGGGCGCTGATTGCGCTGTACGAGCACCGCACCTTCGTGCAGGGCGTGGTGTGGCGCATCAACTCGTTCGACCAGTGGGGCGTCGAACTGGGCAAGATCCTGGCCCGGCCGATCGAGGCCGAACTGGCCGGCACCGCCACCGGCCAGCACGATGCCTCCACCGCCGCGCTGATCGCGCGTGCCCGCGCGGTGCTGCAGGCGGGCGCGGCCAGCTAGCCGCTAGACCTCAAGGCCGATCCATTCGTCGCTGGCCACGCGGCCGGCGTCGATGGTCAGCACGCGCCCGCAGCGCGACGCCACCGAGCGGTCGTGCGTGACCAGCACCAGCGTCGAGCCGGCATCGCGGTTCAGCTCGAACATCAGCGCGATCACCGCTTCGCCGGTGGCGGTATCGAGGCTGCCGGTCGGTTCATCGGCGAACAGGATGTCGGGCCGGGCCACGAAGGCGCGCGCCAGCGCCACGCGCTGCTGCTCGCCGCCCGACAGCGTGCGCGGGTAGTGGCCCAGGCGCGCGCCCAGCCCCACGCGCTGCAGCATGTCGACGGCGCGCTCGCGCACCTGCGCGGTTTCGCCGCGCAGTTCCAGCGGCAGCATCACATTCTCCAGCGCGGTCAGGTGGCCCACCAGCTGGAAAGACTGGAACACGAAGCCGACATGCCGGCCGCGCACCGCGGCGCGCTGGTCCTCGTCCAGCGCATACAGGTCCTGTCCCTGCAGCCGCACCGTGCCGGTGCTGGGCAGGTCCAGCCCCGCCAGCAGCCCCAGCAGCGTCGACTTGCCGGATCCGGACGCGCCCACGATGGCGAGCGTTTCGCCCGGCGTGACGGAAAACGTCACGTCGTGCAAAATCGTCAGCGAACCGGTCGTGTCGGCTACGGTCTTTCCAAGGGATTCGACTGCAAGAATGGAAGAAGACATGGATATAGGGATCCGAGGGAAAAAGCGCAGGCTGCTGCTGGCAGCCGGCATGGCGCTGGCAATTGCGGCTGCCGGACCGGCGCGGGCCCAGGCTCCGGCCAAGACCGCGGCCCGGGCCAGCGCCCCCGCGCTGCTGGTACTGGGCGACAGCCTGTCGGCCGAATACGGCATCGCGCGCGGCGCGGGCTGGGTCACGCTGCTGCAGGACCGGCTGCGGCAGGAGCGCTTCGATTATAGCGTCGTCAATGCCAGCATCAGCGGCGAGACCACCATCGGCGGCAAGACCCGCCTGCCCGACCTGCTGTCGCGGCACCGTCCCGCCATCGTGGTGATCGAGCTCGGCGCCAACGACGCGCTGCGCGGCTTGCCACTGCACACCACCGAGGCCAACCTGCGCAACCTGGTCACCACCGCGCAACAGGCCGGCGCCAGCGTATTGCTGATCGGCATGCGCATCCCGCCCAACTATGGCCAGGACTACACCGAAAAGTTCGTTTCGCTCTATCCCAGGCTGGCGGGCGAATACAAGGTGCGGCTGGTGCCTTTCTTCCTTGACCAGGTGATCGCGCGGCAGGACTGGTTCCAGCCGGACCGCATTCATCCGACCGCGGCGGCGCAGCCGGCATTGCTCGACACGGTGTGGCCGCAGCTCAAGCCACTGCTGAGGAGAAGCGAGGGCAAGTGAGGGGGTTGTGATTGGGTTGTCTTGCTTGGCGGGCGCGGCTGTTTCGCCGGCGCAGCCGGCGACCTCCTTTCTGTCCGAGCGACAGAAAGGAGGCAAAGAGCGCGTCGCCTGAGCGGCTGGCTAAGGCGGCGTTAGTGGTTCCAGCGGTGGTGACTCGCGGTTCTACGATTGGTGGTTCCACCCTGCTGACGCTACCTGGAGGTGCCTGACGTTCGAGGTCGGATGGACGAACCCGACTTCAGGTCGGTGGCAGCCTTCTAACTGCGTTGTTGGTGGGACGCCTTCGGCTGCGCTGCGCGCGCTCCCTATCTCAGGTCTACGGCTCTGGCACGGAGTGCGTCGCTGCGCTCGCACGGCGCTGTCGCGTGCGATCCCAACAGCGTGTTTCCTCCCGCTTGTTTGCTCCCCTCTCCCGCTTGCGGGAGAGGGGCGGGGGAGAGGGCCAGCGCATCGACGAAGTCCACCGCATCCATCCGCGCGCGCCCACATCATTGCCCGGAATTCGGCGATCCACTATAAAAAAACCCCTGCCGCATTGGCAGGGGTTTTTGATTCAGGCGTGGCCGCTGTGGCGCCGGCCTGGCGCCCATCACTCCGCGCCCTGCTCCTGCGTCGCGCCGGCCGGCGTCAGCAGCTTGACCTTGGAGCGGGCCTTCAGGCTTTCATAGAAGGCCTGCAGGTCGGTCTGGCCGGCCAGTTGCGCCAGCTGCTGTGCCTCGGCCTGGCGGCGGGCTGGATCGGCCTGCGGCGGCTGGCTGACCTTGGTGATGCGATAGACCGCATAGCCCTGCGCGCCCAGGTCGACACCGACCAGCGCCGGCAGCTTGGCGGCATCGGCGCGCATCACGGCTTCCACGGCCTGCGGCGTCATGCCCTCGGCCTTGGTGCGCGACACCGTCTGCACCGCGCCGAAGCCCTCGGCACTGTCTGCCTGCTTCAGCGCGGCCAGTCGCGCCTCGCCATCCTTGCGCGCCAGCGCCGCGGCCTGCTGCGCGACATAGCCTTCGCGCACCTGCGCTTCGACTTCCTCGAACTTGCGCACGGTCGCCGGGCGGTACGCGACGATGCGCGCGGCCACCAGCGTGTTCGGCGCAACCTGCACGGCTTCGGTGTTGCGCTTGTTCTTGACCGCGTCGTCGCTGAACAGCGCCTTGAGCAGCTTCTCGTTGTTCAGCGGGCTCTGCGCGCCCAGCGCCGGATTCGGCTGGCGCGTGACGTTGTCGGCGGTCTGGATGGTCAGCTTGAACTTGTCGGCGGCGGGCTTGAGGCTGTCGGCCTGCTCGTAGACGGTATTGCCGAAGGCATCCGCCTGCTCGGCAAACTTCTTGTCGGCGAACTGCTTGCGCAGCTCGGCTTCCAGCTCCGTGCGCACGGCCTCGAGCGGCCTGGTTTCGGCGGGCTTGGTGCCGGTCAGCTTGATGATGTGGTAGCCGAAGTCGGTCTCGACCACGTCGCTGATCTGGCCTTCCTTGAGCGCGTACATGGCGTCCTCGAACGGCTTGACCAGCGCGCCGCGGCCCATGAAGCCGAGGTCGCCGCCCTTCGCGGCCGAACCCGGGTCTTGCGAGTTCTTGCGCGCCACCTCGGCGAAGCTGTCCGGCTGCTTGCGCACTTCTTCCAGCAGCTTGGCCGCCTTGTCCTTGGCGGCCTGGCGCTGCGCCGCCGGCGCGTCCTTCGGCGCGCTGATCAGGATGTGGCTGGCGCGGCGCTGCTCGTCGACGCGGAAGCGCGCGATATTGCTTTCGTAGTACGACTTCAGCTCTTCCGGCGTCACCGCCTGCGACGCGGCCAGGGCCTCGCCCGACAGCACCAGGTATTCGACCTTGGCCTGCTCGGGCACCGAGAAGTCCTGCTGGTGGCTGTCATAGTAGGCTTTCAGCGCGGCGGCGTCGGGCTGCACCTTGGCCGTGTAGCCGGCCGGCTTGAACATCAGCGCCTGCACCTCGCGCTGCTGGTCGCGCACCGCCATCAGGCGCTCGATCAGCGACTTCGGCACGAACGCGGTCGCGGCAATCGACCCGCCCAGCTGCTGCGTGGCCAGCTCGAAGCGCATGCGCGCATCGAACTGCTCGGGCGTCATGCCCTGCGACTGCAGCAGCTGCAGGTAAGCCTTGTCGTCGATCTTGCCGTCCTTGCCGCGCGGCAGCTGCGCGATCGCCGGCAGGTTGCTGATCTCTTCGAGCAGCCTGGCGTCCGACACCGTCAGGTGCTCGCTGGTCACCGCATTGGCCATCACGCGTTGCTGGATCAGTTGCTCGAGCACGGCCTTGCGCGCCTCCGGGCCCTCGAACTGGCGCGGATCATAGTTGGCGCCCAGGATCTGGCGCGCGCGCTCGCTCTGGTCGCGCACCACGTTGTCGACCTCCTGCACGCTGATGGCACGGCCGTCGACCTTGGCGGCATCGTGCGAGCTGTCCATGAAGCGCGAATAGCTTTCCACGCCGAAGAACACGAACGACGGGAAAACAAGCACCAGCAGCAGCAAGAGCATCAGGCGCCGGTTGTTGCGTACGAAATCAAGCATGCGGATTCGGGTAGTGGATTGGCACGAAAGACAAACTCCGCGATTCTATCAGGAGCCGGTGGGCAAGCGCCCTTTGTGCAGGGTGGCGAACATGGCGGAGCGAGGCCATGGCGCAAATGAAAAACGCCCGCGATGCGGGCGTTTCTTGATACTGGCGGAGTGGACGGGACTCGAACCCGCGACCCCCGGCGTGACAGGCCGGTATTCTAACCGACTGAACTACCACTCCTGTGTCGGTGCCTGCTGCAGACTGCTTTCGTACCTGCGCTGCAGCAGAGAGGCCGAACTATAGCGTATGTTGCCGGAGCAGCGCAATACGGGGACACGTTTAATTTGGCGCCCGTGCGAAGGGTCCGTGGCCGGTCCCCGCCCACTGGTGTCATCCCGCTGTCACTTGCGCCCCGCACAATGGCCCTCGTTCGGCCATCCAGGCCACTTGCACAGCCACGCCGGTTGACTTGCGGCGCACCGCACCAACGGTTGTCCTTGACACCCGTTTTTTTGCGGCTTGAATGAAAACGTTTTCATTTTCTCCTGCACCAGCTCCTGCACTGAACCCGATTCCTGCCGAATGCGCCGCAACGCCACCTCCCTCGCCGCTTCGCCCGCGCCCTCCAATGGCGCGACCCTGGTCAATGTCGCCAGGGCCGCGGGCGTGTCGCTGGCGACCGCCTCGCGTGTGTTCAGCAATCCGGAGCTGGTCCGCCAGGACACCGCCGGGCGCGTATTGCAGGCGGCGGGTGAGCTTGGCTTCCGCCCCAACCTGCTGGGTGCCAAGCTGCGGGCCCAGCGCTCGCGCATCGTCGGGGTCATGCTGCCGACGCTCGAGAACGCCGTGTTTGCCGAATGCTGGCACGGCATCGAGGAGGCGGCGCTGGCGCAAGGCTATTCGCTGATGCTCGTGACCAGCCGCTACGACCCGGCCCGCGAACGCGAGCGGATCGAATATCTGCTGCGTCACCGCGTCGACGGCATGGTGCTGACGGTGGCCGATGCCGCCCGCAGCGCGGTGCTGGACCAGCTGGATGCCGAAGGCGTGCCTTATGTCCTGGCGTACAACCAGGCAGCGCGCCGGGGCCAACGCTATTCGGTATCGGTGGACAACCGCGTCAGCGCGCGCGCCGGCGTCGAGACGCTGATCGCTGCCGGGCATCGGCGCATTTCGGTGGTGTCCGGCGCCTTCGTCGCGTCGGACCGCGCCAGGCAGCGCCACATGGGTTACCAGGACGCGATGCGCGCGCATGGCCTGCAGCCCTTGCCGCCGCTGTCCCTGCCAGCCCATACGCCCACGCACACGCCGGCGGAGGTCGAGCGCATCCGGCGATTCGTCACAGCGCCATCCGCGCCCACCGCGCTGTTTTGTACCAACGACATGCTGGCGATCGGTGTGATTTCCATCCTGAAGCGCCTGGGGCTGTCCGTGCCCGGCGATGTATCCGTGCTCGGCTACGACGGCATCGAACTCGGCCAGTTGCTGGAACCGCCGCTGTCCACTGTGGCCCAGCCCAACAACGAGATCGGTGCGCGTGCGCTGGGCTGCCTGCTGGCGCGGCTGGAGCCCGCCAGCGCCGGGGCCGCGCCTGGCCCCCGCATGCCGCGCGCGACGCTGCTGCCGCACGCGCTGCGCGAAGGCGCTACCGTCGGGCCGCCGGCCTAGCAGCACTGCAACCAAAGCAGCGCCGACATCGCCTCGTCCTACGCCGTTTTCCACCACCGTCGTATCTAGAAAAGGAGTGAATCATGCAATCGACTTCGTCCTGGCTGCGCCGCTTGCGCTGGCTGCTGCCCACGATTGGCGCGGTCGTATTCAGCCACGCCGCGGCCGCGCAAACGGCAATCTGCTACAACTGCCCGCCGGAATGGGCGGACTGGGCAGCGCAGATCCGCGCGATCAAGGAGAAGACCGGCGTCACGGTGCCGCACGACAACAAGAACTCGGGCCAGTCGCTGGCCCAGATCGTCGCGGAAAAGGCCAATCCGGTGGCCGACGTGGTGTATTACGGCGTGACGTTCGGCATCCAGGCGCAGAAGGAAGGCGTGACGGCACCCTACAAGCCTGCCAACTGGAATGACATCCCCGACGGCCTGAAGGATCCGCAGGGCCACTGGTTTGCCATCCATTCGGGCACGCTGGGCCTGATGGTCAATGTCGACGCGTTGCGCGGCAAACCGGTGCCGCAGTCATGGGCCGACCTGCAGAAGCCCGAGTACAAGGGCATGGTTGGCTATCTCGACCCGGCCAGCGCCTTTGTCGGCTATGTTGGCGCGGTGGCGATCAACCAGGCCCTGGGCGGCTCGCTGGACAACTTCGGCCCGGCCCTCAAGTTCTTCAAGGACCTGCAGAAGAACCAGCCCATCGTGCCGAAGCAGACCGCGTACGCGCGCGTGCTGTCCGGTGAAATCCCGATCCTGCTGGACTACGACTTCAACGCCTATCGCGCGCGCTACAAGGATCGCGCCAACGTTGCCTTCGTGATTCCCCGGGAGGGCTCGCTGGTGGTGCCCTACGTCATGAGCATGGTCAACAAGGCGCCGCATCCTGCTGAAGCCCGCAAGGTGCTCGACTTCGTGCTGTCCGATGCCGGCCAGTCGCTGTGGGCCAATGCCTATCTGCGCCCGGTACGGGCCAAGGCCGTGTCGAAGGAAGTGGAATCCCGCTTCCTGCCCGCCTCGGACTATGCGCGCGCGAAGACCATCGACTACGGCAAGATGGCCGAAGCACAAAAGGCCTTCAGCGACCAGTACCTGAAGGAAGTGCGCTGACGCCGCGCCGGGGCGCGCGTCGCCCCGGCCAGCCCCTCTCAAGATGGAGAAACCCATGCGCCGTCGCACCACTGCGCCAACCGCCCGCACGCTGATCGTCTTCGCCCTGCCGGCGCTGATCGTTTTCCTGGCGTTCTTCTGCCTGCCGATGGCCAAATTGCTGGCGGTCAGCGTGGCGGGGGAAAGCGGAGCGGGAGTCTACTGGACCGTGCTGTCCAGCCCGCGCTACCTGCACAGCCTGCTGTCCACGGTACTGTTGTCGGCCTCGGTGACGCTGGCCACGCTTGCAATCGCGGGCGTGGCGGGGACCTTCCTGCAGCGGCATCCGGTGCCGGGCAAGCCGGTGCTGGTCGCCATGCTGACCTTTCCGCTGGCCTTTCCCGGCGTGGTGATCGGGTTCATGGTCATCATGCTGGGCGGCCGCAACGGCCTGCTCGCATCGGTGGGCGACCTGCTCGCCGGCGAGCGCTGGACCTTTGCTTATGGCATGGCCGGGTTGTTTGTCGGCTACCTGTATTTCTCCATTCCACGCGTGATCCTGACCGTGATGGCGGCGGTCGAAAAACTCGACGCCTCGCTGGAGGAAGCGGCCCGCTCACTGGGCGCCGGCCGGTGGCGCGTGGTGCGCGACGTGATGCTGCCGGCGCTGATGCCGGCCCTGATCTCCAGCGGCGCGATCTGCTTCGCCACCAGCATGGGCGCGTTCGGCACCGCCTTCACCCTGGCCACGCAACTCGATGTGCTGCCGCTCACCATCTACAACGAGTTCACCAACTACGCCAACTTCGGCATGGCCGCCGCACTGTCCATCCTGCTCGGGGTCGTGACCTGGGCGCTGCTGGCGGTGGCGCGCCATCTTTCCGGCAACGCGGTTGCCGCCACCGCGTAGGAGCAAGCATGAAGACCAACCGTCGCGGCTCCGCCTATTGGGCGCAACTCGCGCTGACCCTCGCCGTTTGCGCGTTCATGACCGTCCCCGTAGCGCTGTCGGTGCTGGCCGGACTCACCAGCAATATCTTCGTCGGGCTGCAGAGCGGCCTGACCACGCGCTGGGTCGAGGAAGTGTGGGGCCTGTACCGCAACACCATCTTCCTGTCGCTATGGATCGCGCTGGCGTGCCTGGCCTGCACGCTGGTGCTCGGCGTTCCAGCCGCCTATTACATGGCGCTGCGCCGCAGCCGCGTGACCCGGCTGATCGAAGAACTGCTGATGCTGCCGGTGGCGATCCCCGGACTTGCGACGGCACTCGGCCTGATCCTGCTGTATGGGGGCCTGCCATGGCTGCGCACTAGTTGGGTCTTTATCCTGATCGGGCATGTGCTGTTCACCCTGCCCTTCATGGTGCGCTCGGTGCTGGCCATCATGTCCGCCATCGATATCCGCACGCTCGAGGACGCCGCCGCCAGCCTCGGCGCGACACGCATGCAGCGATTTTTCACCGTGGTGCTGCCCAATTGCCGGCAAGGGATACTCGCCGGCGCGCTGATGGTCGTGACGCTTTCGGTCGGCGAATTCAACCTGACATGGATGCTCCATACGCCCACCACGCAGACGCTTCCGGTCGGACTCGCCGACAGCTATGCCTCGATGCGCCTGGAGATCGGCTCTGCCTACACCATCGTGTTTTTCCTGATGATCATTCCGCTGCTGGTGATCATGCAAATAGTGTCCGCGCTGGGTGCGCGCGCCCAACGACATCCGGTACAGGACACGCCCATGCCGTTCGCCACGGTCACCAGTTCGCATAACTCCCCAGCCGGACCGGACAGCACCCCGCAGTCCCAGCCACAGACGGAGGCACCCCGCCATGCATGAGCCCACCCCCATCGCCCTGCGCCAATGCGGCAAGACGTTCCCTGACGGCACGCGCGCGCTCGAGCCACTGGATCTGGACATCGGTGCCGGCGAAACTGTCGTGCTGCTCGGTCCGTCCGGTTGCGGCAAGACCACCACGCTGCGGATGATCGCGGGGCTGGAATTTCCCGATACGGGCGGAGAGATCCTGTTCGGCGGCGCAGCGGTCACGCATCTGCCGATCGAGCAGCGCGGCGTCGGCATGGTGTTCCAGAACTATGCCCTGTTCCCCAATATGACCGTGGCCGAGAATATCAGCTATGGCCTGCGCGTGCGCAAGGTCGACGCCCAGACCCGCCGGCGTCGGGTCGACGACATGCTCGCCATGATGCAGCTGGGCACCTTCGCCAACCGGCGTGTCGACCAGCTGTCGGGCGGCCAGCGCCAGCGCGTGGCGCTGGCGCGCGCCATCGCCGTGCAGCCGCGTGTGCTGCTGCTGGACGAACCGCTGACGGCGCTCGATGCCAAGCTGCGTGATGCGCTGCGCGCCGACATCAACCAGCTGCTGCGCAGCCTGCGCATCACCACCGTCTATGTCACGCACGACCAGGCCGAGGCGATGGCGCTTGGCGACCGGATCATCGTGATGGACAAGGGGCACATCGCGCAAAGCGGCACGCCGCAGGACATCTACCGGCATCCGGCCAATGCCTTCGTCGCGGACTTCATCGGCACGATGAATCGCTTGCCGGCGGCTGCGGATCACCAGGTATGGCGCGTGCCTGGTGGCGCATTGCCGCGTGAGCCGCGGCACATCGAGGTGGCGCAGGTGGAGCTGATGTTCCGGCCCGAGGACGTAGCGCTGGCCGACGCACCGAATGCGCCCGACGTCCATGTGGCCGGCAGTGTCGTCACGGCCCTGTTCCTTGGCCATGCAACCCGGCTGCTGGTCGATGTTGGCGCACCTGCCCCGATCGTGCTCGATACCGCGCGACGCGACCGCTGGGTAGCCGGCGACCGCGTTGGCCTGCGCATCGATACCGGCCATCTGCTGACGGTGCCCGCTGCGCCCTCGGTGTCAGTAGGGAGCGCGGCATGATGCAGAGCGCACCCCCGGCCACGCCCTACCTGGTCGCCCACATCACGGACCTGCATATCAAGGCGGGCGGCAGGCTTTCCTACCGGCGCGTGGATACCGCGGGCGCCCTGCGCCAGTGCATCGACACGCTGCTGGCGTTGCCTCAGCGCCCCGACGTTGCGGTGGTGACCGGCGACCTGGTCGACTTCGGCAGCGAGGATGAATATCGCTTTCTGCGAGCGATCCTTGAATCCTTGCCGATGCCGGTGCGGCTGATGCCGGGCAATCACGACAGCCGCGCCGCACTGCGCCGCGTATTCGCAGATCACGCCGATCACGCCTATCTGTTCGCCGCGGGCGATGCCGACGCCCCGGTCCATTACCGCATCGACGCGGGGCCCCTGACGCTGATCGCCTTCGACTGCACCGTCCCCGGCCAAAGCGGCGGGCGCGTGGATCCGGATGCGCTGCCATGGCTGGAAGCCGCGCTGGCCGCCGCGCCGCAGCGCCCGACCCTGCTGATGCTGCATCACCCGCCTTTCCACACCGGCATCGGCCATATGGACCGGCAGGGCCTGGAAAACGCCGCGCTGCTCGAGGCCGTGGTGCGGCGCCATCCACAGGTGGAGCGAGTGCTGTGCGGCCATCTGCATCGGCATATCACCCGGCGCTTCGGCGGCACCATCGCCATGACCGCGCCCGGCCCGGCGCACCAGGTTGCGCTGGACCTCGACCCGCAGGCGGCTTCGCGCTTCCGCATGGAGCCGCCGGGCCTGCTGCTGCACTGTTGGCATCCCGTGCACGGACTGGTCACCCATGCCGTTGCCATCGGGGACCACGGACCTGCGTATCCGTTCTTCGATGCACAGGGGAAGCTGATCGACTGAGGCACCGCCCGGCAGCCGGCGCCATTGCCGGACTCACCCCCCATTTCCGACCCAGTGATTGCCCGGCTTACTCCAGCCTGATCCACGTAGTCTTCAGATCGCTGTATTTGTCCAACGCATGCAACGACTTGTCGCGCCCGGAACCCGATTGCTTGACTCCGCCGAACGGCACCGTGATATCGCCATCCATATAGCAGTTGACCCACACCAGCCCGGCCCGCAGCCGACGCGAGACACGGTGTGCGCGTGACAGGCTGGCGGTCCACAACCCTGAGCCAAGCCCATAAGGCGAATCGTTGGCCATGCGCACGACTTCATCCTCCGTGTCGAACACAGTCACGGCCAGCACCGGTCCGAAGATTTCCTCGCGCACGATGCTGAGCGACTGGCTCGGGCATTCGAAGATGGTGGGCTGCAGGAAGTAGCCGCCGGTGTCCGTGCGGACGCGTTCCCCGCCCAGGCGCAGCCGCGCGCCTTCGCGTTGGCCGCCGTCGACATAGGACATCACGCGGTCGAGTTGGCGCGCGTCGACGATGGCACCCATGGCGGAGGACGGGTCGAGTGGATCGCCGGGCTGCATCGCTCGGGCATACGCCTCCAACTTCTCCATGAACGGCTCATAGATGGCGCGCTGGACATAAAGGCGCGAGCCGGCGATGCAGATTTCGCCCTGGTTGTTGAAGATGCCGACGGCGGCGGCCTGCGCCGCGCGGTCGAGGTCGGGGCAGTCGTCGAACACAATGTGCGGCGACTTGCCGCCGCATTCGAGCCAGACACGCTTCAGGTTGGACTGGCCGGAATATTCCATGAAGCGCTTGCCGGTGGCCGTGGAGCCGGTGAAGGCGATGCAATCCACGTCCGGATGCAGGCCGAGCGCCTGGCCGGCCTGTGCACCCAGTCCCGGCACCACGTTGAAGACCCCGGGCGGAATGCCGGCTTCAGCGGCCAGCTCGGCGAGCCGCAGCGCGGTCAGCGGCGACTGTTCGGCTGGCTTGAGGATGACGCTGTTGCCGGCGGCGAGCGCCGGAGCCACCTTCCAGCTGCCCATCAGCAGCGGATAGTTCCACGGCACCACGGCCGCCACCACGCCGAGCGGCTCGCGCGTGATGGTGGCGAGCACGTTGCCGCCGGTGGGGGCGATCTCGTCGTAGCGCTTGTCGATGGCCTCGGCGTACCACGCGAAGGTGCGCGCCGCTTCCGGAATGTCGTAGACCAGCGTATCGCCGATGGGCTTGCCCATGTCCAGCGTTTCCAGCAGGGCCAGTTCTTCGCGGTGGGTCTCCATCAGCGCGGCCAGGCGCAGCAGCACCGCCTTGCGCTCGCGCGGTACCAGTCCGGACCAGACGCCTTGTTCGAAGGCCTGGCGCGCCGCCGCGACGGCACGGTCGACATCCGCCGCGCCGCATGCCGCCACCTTGGCCAGCACCGCACCAGTGGCGGGGTTGATGGTGTCGAAGGTGGCGCCGTCGGCGGCGTCGGTCCATGCGCCGCGGATGTAGGCGCGGCTTTGCGGGCGCAGTGCTTTTGCCCGGGCCTGCCAGTAAGACAGGTCGCGTGGTTCGCTCATGGGGTTCCTCGTTTGGTTGACAGGACCGCGGGCGACGGCAGCGTCTGCGTCAGGCCCGCGACCACGATCAGGGCGATGCCGGCCAGCGCCAGTGCGTCGGGCCAGCGCCCGAACCACAGCGCGCTGTAGACCAGTGCCAGCAGCAGGTGGAAATAGTTCAGCGGTGCCAGCCGCGATGCCGGGGCGCGCTGCAGCGCCAGGATCAGCAGCACCTGCGCCGCCGCGCTCATCAGGCCCATGGCCAGGATCGCCAGCCAGTCGGCCAGGTCGGGCCAGACCGGCGGCGGGAAGAACGGCGCCGGCACGCCGGTGGCAACCATGCAGACCAGCGCGGCAAAGCCATACTGCACGCGCGCATCGACCTGCCCCGCCATGCGCCGGGTCAGCAGTTGCAGCATGGCGTAGGCCAGCGTGGCGGCCAGCATCAGCACGGTGCCAAGCCACGACACCGCGCCGCCGGGGCGTACGATCAGCAGCATGCCGCAGAAGCCCGCGCCTACCGCCAGCCACTGGCGCGGGCCGACCTTCTCGCCCAGCATCCACGGCGACAGCCCCACCACCATCAGCGGCGCCATGAAATAGATGGCGGTGGCCTCGGCCAGCGGCATCCACAGCAGCGCGGTCATGAAGCAGGTGCCGACCACGGCGAGCATCAGACCTCGCAGCATCAGCAGGCCGCGGTGCGGGGTGTGCCAGAAGCGCAACTGGCCTGAGCTGGCTAGCATAGCCACCGCTACCGCAAGCGTGGCGCCGTAGCGCACAGCATTGAGAAACGGCGCGGGATAGCGGCCGACCAGGTGCTTGGCGGTGGCGTCGACGGTAGCGAACAGCGTCACCACGCACAGGAACAGCAGCCCGCCACGCCACCAGTCGGGCATGCCCCGCGCCGCGGCGGTCATGCGCCCGCCTGCGCGACCATTGCGCCGAGCAGCACGTTGGCGCCGGCCTCCAGGTGCTCGGGCCGGGCATCTTCCACTTCGTTGTGGCTGATGCCGTCCTTGCAGGGCACGAAGATCATCGCGGTCGGGGCCACGCTCGCCATGTAGACGGCATCGTGGCCAGCGCCAGTGACGATATTCTGCTGGCTGTAGCCGCGCGCGACGGCCTCGCGGCGCACGTGGTCGACCAGTTCCGGCGCGAACGGGGTCGGCGGGAAATACTGGACATCGTCGACCTTCACGTCGAAGGTGGCACCGGTGGTCTTGCCCTGTGCCAGCGCCTCGCACGCGGCGCGGAAGCGGGCATCCATCTCGGCCAGCTTGCCGGCATCCTCGTGGCGCAGGTCGACCGTAAACTTCACCGCGCCGGGGATCACGTTGCGCGAGCCGGGGTGGAGATTGACCACGCCCACCGTGCCGCGGCCGTGCGGCGCGAAGTCGTGGGCGATGCGCACCACTTCCTGCATCACGTGGGTGGCGCCATAGAGCGCGTCACGGCGCAGCGGCATCGGCGTGGGGCCGGCGTGCGCTTCCATGCCGGTCACGGTCACGTCGTACCACCGCAGCCCGAGCGAACCGGTGACCACGCCGATCACGTTGTCCGCCGCTTCCAGCACCGGGCCCTGTTCGATATGCGCCTCGAAGTACGCT
This sequence comes from Cupriavidus taiwanensis, assembly GCF_900250075.1. NCBI lineage: Bacteria > Pseudomonadati > Pseudomonadota > Betaproteobacteria > Burkholderiales > Burkholderiaceae > Cupriavidus > Cupriavidus taiwanensis. The sequence goes on along the minus strand of NZ_LT977070.1, from coordinate 1,800,223 downwards.
CCCACCGGGCGCCTGCCCACTTCGTCGGTGCCGGCGTAGCCTATCGCCTGCAGTTCGTCCGCCACGCGCTTGCCTTCGGTATCGGTGGCGTCCAGCGCGGTCTGCAGCGGGAAGATGCCCGCGAACACGCCCGAACCCATCATCACTGGCACGAAGCGCGTGCCTTCCTCGTTGGTCCAGATGGCCAGTTCGAGCGGCGCTTCGGTGGTCACGCCATGGTCGTTGAGCGTGCGCATGACTTCCAGCCCGGCCAGCACGCCGAAGCAGCCGTCGAACTTGCCGCCGGTCGGCTGCGTATCGATATGGCTGCCGGTCATCACCGGCGGCAGCGCTTCGTTGCGCCCGGCGCGGCGCCCGAAGATATTGCCGACCCGGTCCACCGTCACGGTCAGGCCCGCGTCGCGCATCCAGCCGCATACCAGGTCGCGGCCCTGGCCGTCGAGCGCGGTCAGCGCCAGCCGCGCATTGCCGCCCTTCGGCGTGGCGCCGATCCGCGCCAGATCCATCAGCGATTGCCACAGGCGCTGGCCGTTGACGGCGATCTTGCTAGTCATTGCAGTTCTCCCAGTATTGGTGGTTGCGCTCTCATGCGGTCGCAGGCGCGAAACCTGCCAGGAATGCATCCAGCCCGCGGCCGATGGCCTCGACCTCGTAGCCGCCCTCCTGCACCACTACCGTTGGCAGGCCCAGTGCATGGATGCGCTCGCCGATGCCGCGGTAGCCATCGATGCTGACCTTCAGGACGCTGATCGGATCGTTCTCGTAGGTATCGAAGCCCAGCGCCAGCACCACCGCCTGCGGACGATAGTCGCGCAGCGCGTCCAGCGCCCCATCCAGCGCCGACAGGAACTCGGCGTCGCCGCTGCCGTGCGGCAGCGGGAAGTTGAGGTTGTAGCCATAGCCCGCGCCATGGCCGCGCTCGTTTGCATAGCCGGTGTAGAAGGGGTAGTAATCCACCGGATCGGCATGCAGCGAAATCGTCATCACATCGGAGCGGTGATAAAAGATCTGCTGGGTGCCGTCACCATGATGCGCATCGACGTCGAGCACCGCCACCTTGCCGAAGCGGGCCAGCAGCGTCTGTGCCGCGATGGCCGAGTTGTTGACGTAGCAGAACCCGGCCGCGCGGTCGCTGTGGGCGTGGTGGCCGGAGGGACGGCACAGCGCGTAGGCCATGCCGGCGCCGTCCTGCCGCTCGCACACATGGCGCGCCGCCGCCACCGCGCTGTGCGCGCCGCGCAGGATCGCGCGCCAGCTGTCCGGCCCGAGCGGGCAGCTGAGGTCGCCCAGGTAGTAGCCGGCCTGGGCAATCACCGAATCGGTGGGACACCCGGGACGGCGCGGCTCGCCGACCTTGCCGTTGTGATACGGGGAAAGATTGGGCAGGACTTCGATGCCGGGCTCGAAGCCGGGGCGCGCCAATTCCTGCCAGCGCGCCCAGGCGCTGGCGAGGAAGTCGAGATAGGCCGGACTGTGCACCGCTTCCAGCGGCGCGCGCCCGCAATCGGGCGGCGCCGCCAGTTCGATGCCGCGCGCGGCCAGTGCGCGCTGCAGTGCCGCTGCGCGGGCCGGCACGTCGGTCGGCGCGCACAACCGGCCCGCGCGCATGAACTGGCGGGGCTCGTGCAGCAACTGATCATCCGAGAAGAAGGCACGCATGGTTTGGATCTTGTTGTGAAGGGAATCCCCGGTTCAGCCTGCCGCCTGGCGCGCCAGTGCCGCCGCGCGGATGCCTGACAGGGTCATGCCGGGCGCGATGCCGTCGGGGTCGTAACGCAGCTCCAGCAGCGCCGGCATGCTGTGCGTGCTGGCAAAGTCGAGCGCGCGATCCAGCGCGGGGCCGAATTCGGCGTCGCTGGCCACCACCTCGCCGTAGCCGCGGTAGGCGCGCGCCAGCTCTGCGAACTCCGGGTTCTCGAAGCCCAGCGCGATGGTCCGGCCGGGGAACTCGCGTTCCTGGTGGGCGCGGATCGTGCCCCAGATGCCGTTGTTGAACACCAGCACCACGATGCCGAGGCGGTACTGCATGGCCACGCCCAGCTCCTGCAGGTTCATCTGGAAGCAGCCGTCGCCCGCATAGCAGACCACGGTGCGTTCCGGGTGCTCCAGCTTGGCCGAGATGGCCGCCGGCAGGCCGTAGCCCATCGAGCCCACGGTGGGCGCAAGGCTGGTGCCAACGCCCTTGTAGCGGTAATAGGTATGCGGAAAGACCGCGTAGTTGCCGGCGCCGACGGTGATGCAGGCGTCCTCGGGCAGGCGCTCGCGCACCAGGCAGGCGGCCTGGTTCAGGTTCAGCGGGCCTGGGGCGGGCAGCGCCTTCTGGCTGTCGAGGTAATCGTGCCGTGCGCGCGCCACCAACGCGGCGCGGTTGTGTGCGCGCGCCGGGCGCAGGCCATCCACCGCGGCGGCGAACGAGACGACGTCGGCAACAACAGGCACCTCCGCGCGGAACACGCGGCCCAGCTCTTCCGGATCCGGATACACATGCACCAGCCGCTGGCGCGGCAGCGGGCTTTCCACCACGGTATAGCCCTCGGTGGTGGCCTCGCCCATGCGGGTGCCGACAGCGATCAGCAGGTCCGACTCGCGGATGCGAGTACGTAACGCCTCGCCCATGCCCCAGCCAACGTGGCCGGCGTAGTTGGGATGGTGGTTGTCGAAACACTCCAGCCTGCGCCACGCCAGCCCCACCGGCAAGCCGAAGCGTTCGGCGAAACCTTCCATCTGCCGCATCGCCTCGGGGGTCCAGCCGGAACCACCAATCATCAGGAAGGGGCGCTCGGCCTGTTCCAGCATCGCGGCCAGCGACGCCAGCGCGTGCGCCGCCGGAGCCGAGTGGCTGCGCACGTAGCGCGGCATGTCGGCCACGGTGGCCTTGCCCCACAGCGTGTCCTCGGGCAGCGCCAGCACCACCGGGCCGGGCCGGCCGCTGGTCGCTACCGCGAAGGCACGCGCGATGAACTCGGGGATGCGGTCGGTGCGGTCGATCTGCGCGACCCACTTGGCCATCTGGCCGAACATGCGGCGGTAGTCGATTTCCTGGAAGGCCTCGCGCTCATAGAAGTCGTTGCCCACCTGCCCCACGAACAGGATCATCGGCGTGGAGTCCTGGAACGCGGTGTGCACGGCGATGCTGGCATTGGTCGCACCGGGGCCGCGCGTGACGAAGCAAACGCCGGGCTCGCCGGTCAGCTTGCCATGGGCCTCGGCCATGTAGCCGGCGCCGCTTTCCTGCCGGCAGACGATCGGCGTGATCGCGTCCTGGTGGTCGTACAGCGCATCGATGCAAGGCAGGTAGCTCTCGCCCGGCACCAGGAACACGCGCCGCACGCCCTGGATGCGCAGCTGCTCGACAAGGATCTGCCCGCCATTGCGCTCGCGCAGGGTGGGATAGGCTTGGCTCATTGGCTACCTCCTCCGCCCGCGGCACCGGCCGCCGGCTTGATCTCGATCTCCACGAACACGCATTCGCCTTCGTGGGCATTGATGACGTTGTGCTCGACGCCCGCCGGCCGGTAGTAAGCCTGGCCGGCGACCAGCTGGCTGGTGACCTCGCTGGCCGGCGTCTGCAAGCGCAGCGCGCCGGTGGTCATCGGCACCACCACGTAGTCGAAACCGTGGCGATGCCGGCCGGTCTCGGCGCCGGGCGCGAAGCGCCACTCGGTCACGACCACGCGCTCGTTGTCGACCTGCACCGTGCCGACGGCCCTGGGCCGGTCTTGCGGGGCGCTCATTGGCCCACCCCGCGGTCGACCCCGCCCATGCACAGGTATTTGATTTCCAGGTATTCGTCGAGGCCGTACTTCGAGCCCTCGCGGCCCAGGCCCGACTGCTTGACGCCGCCGAATGGCGCCACCTCGTTGGAGATCAGGCCTGTGTTGATGCCGACCATGCCGTATTCAAGCGCCTCGGCCACGCGCCAGACCCGGCCGATATCGCGGCTGAAGAAATAGGAGGCCAGGCCGAATTCGGTATCGTTGGCCATCGCGATTGCTTCGTCGTCGGTGGAGAAGCGGAACAGCGGCGCCAGCGGGCCGAAGGTCTCTTCCCTGGCCACGCGCATGGCGGGAGTCACGTCGGCCAGCACGGTCGGTTCGAAGAAGGTGCCGCCCAGCGCATGGCGCTTGCCGCCGGTGAGCAGGCGCGCGCCCTTGCCGAGCGCGTCGGCGATATGCGACTCGACCTTGGCCACCGCGTCCTCGTTGATCAGCGGACCTTGCAGCACGCCGGGCTCGACGCCATAGCCGACCTTCAGCTTTGCCACCGCGGCCACCAGCTTTTCGGCAAAGGCGTCATAGACCTTGTCGTGGACATAGAGCCGGTTGGCGCAGACGCAGGTCTGCCCGGCATTGCGGTACTTGGAGGCGATGGCCCCCTCCACCGCCGCGTCGAGGTCGGCATCGTCGAACACGATGAACGGTGCGTTGCCGCCGAGTTCCAGCGAGAGCTTCTTGATGGTGTCGGCGGACTGCCGCATCAGGATGCGGCCCACCTCGGTCGAGCCGGTAAAGCTGAGCTTGCGTACCACGGGGTTAGCCGTGAGCTCGCCGCCGATGGCAATGGCGTCGCCCGTGATCACGCTGAACAGGCCCGCCGGCAGCCCGGCACGTTCGGCCAGCACGGCCAGTGCCAGCGCCGACAGCGGCGTGTCTTCGGCCGGCTTGAGCACCATGGCGCAGCCCGCCGCCAGCGCCGGGCCGGCCTTGCGGGTGATCATGGCAAGCGGGAAGTTCCACGGCGTGATCGCCGCGCACACGCCCACCGGCTCCTTGACCACCACCAGGCGCTTGTCGTTGGCGGGCGTGGCCAGCACGTCGCCGCTGACGCGCTTGGCTTCCTCGGCGAACCATTCGAGGAACGAAGCCGCATAGACGACTTCGCCCTTCGCTTCCGCCAGCGGCTTGCCTTGCTCGGTGGTCATCAGCAGCGCAAGGTCGTCGGCATTGGCCAGCATCAGTTCGTACCAGGCGCGCAGCACCGTAGCGCGCTCGCGCGCGGTCTTGCGGCGCCAGCCTGCCTGTGCCGCCTGCGCGGCGTCGATGGCGCGGCGCGTTTCGGCCGCGCCCATGCCGGGCACGGTGCCGATCAGGGCGCCGCTGGCGGGATTGGTGACGGTGAAGGTGGCGCCGCTGTCGGCGTCCTGCCAGTTGCCGGCGATATAGGCCTGCGCGCGCAGCAGGCCGGTGTCCTTGAGTTGCATGGGTAGTCTTTTCGGTATCGATGGATGTGGACCGGTCAGCGGGTCAGTGCCTCGGCCAGGATGTCCAGGCCCTCGTTCATCACCGCGTCCTGGATCGTCAGCGGGAACAGGAAGCGGATCACGTTGCCGTACACGCCGCACGACAGCAGCAGGAGGCCCTTTTCCAGCGCGCGGTTCTGCACCGTGCGCGTAAAGTCGGGATCGGGGCTGCCGTCGGCCTGGCGGAATTCCACCGCCACCATTGCCCCAACCCCGCGCACTTCTGCGATCTGCGGCACGCGCGGGCGCAGGCTTTCCAGGCGCGCCATCAAGCGCTGGCCCAGTTCGGCGCCGCGTTCGATCAGCTTTTCGCTTTCGAGCACGTCCAGTACTGCCAGCGCAGAAGCCACCGCCAGCGGGTTGCCGGCATACGTGCCGCCCAGCCCGCCGGGCGCGGGCGCGTCCATCACTTCGGCGCGGCCGCACACGGCCGACAGCGGCATGCCGCCGGCCAGGCTCTTGGCCATGGTGGTCAGGTCCGGCGCCACGTCGTAGTGTTCCATCGCGAACAGCTTGCCGGTGCGGCCGAAGCCGGTCTGCACTTCGTCGGCGATCAGCAGGATGCCGTGCTCGTCGCAGACCGCGCGCAGCGCGCGCACGAAGTCGGCTGGCGCGACGTTGAAGCCGCCCTCGCCCTGAACCGGTTCGAAGATGATCGCGGCGACGCGCTTGGGATCGATGTCCGCCTTGAACAAGTGCTGCAGCGCCTTGAGCGAGTCGTCGGTGCTGACGCCGTGCAGCGCGCACGGATACGGCGCGTGGTAGACCTCGCCCGGGAACGGCCCGAAGCCGATCTTGTACGGCGCGACCTTGCCCGTCAGCGCCATGCCCATCATGGTGCGGCCGTGGAAGCCGCCGGAAAACGCGATCACGCCGGGACGGCCGGTGGCGGCGCGGGCGATCTTGATGGCGTTCTCCACCGCCTCGGCGCCAGTGGTGAAGAAGGCGGTCTTCCTGGCGGAGCGGCCTGGCGCACGGCGATTGATCTTCTCGGCCAGTTCGATATAGCTGGCGTAAGGCACGATCTGGTAGGCGGTATGCGTGAAGCGCCCCAGCTGCTGCTCGACGGCCTCAACCAGACGAGGGTGGCGGTGGCCAGTGTTGAGCACGGCGATGCCCGCGGCGAAGTCGATGTAGCGCTTGCCCTCGACATCCCAGATCTCCGAATTCAGCGCGCGCTCGGCGTAGAAATTGCACATCACGCCCACGCCGCGCGGGGTGGCGGCGTCCTTGCGGCGAACCAGTTCGGCGTTCTTCATACTTCTCTCCAGTTTGTCTTCGCGGATGCGACTTGGTAGGTTCCCGCGCCGCTCAGGCGGCGGCGCGGATCAGTGTGGGATCCCATTCCTTGCCGGGAATCGCGCCGATCAGGCGCTGGGTATAGGCGTGCTGGGGCGCATCGAAGATCTGCCCTGGCGGGCCGGACTCGACCACGCGGCCCTTGTGCATCACGATCACGTGGTGGCAGATCTGCGCGGCGACGCGCAGGTCATGGGTAATGAAGATCAGGCCAATGTTCAGGCGCTTCTGCAAATCGGCCAGCAACTCCAGCACCTGCGCCTGCACCGAGACATCGAGCGCCGAGACCGACTCGTCGGCCACCAGCAGCTTCGGTTCCAGCGCCAGCGCCCGCGCGATGCCGATGCGCTGCCGCTGGCCGCCGGAGAACTGGTTGGGATAGCGATCGAACGCGGACGCCTCCAGCCCCACCAGCTGCAGCAGCTCGCGCGCGCGCGCCTGCGCGGCCGCCAGCGGCACGCCATTGGCAACCGGGCCATCGGTGATGATGCGGCCCACCGTATGGCGCGGATTGAGCGATGCGAACGGATCCTGGAAGATCATCTGCACGTCTCGGCGCAGCGGTCGGAACTGCCGCTCGGACAGTCGGGCGATGTCCTGGCCGTCGAACATCAGCGCCCCGCCATCGATATCCGTCAGGCGCAGCAGGCATTTGCCGATGGTCGACTTGCCCGAGCCGGACTCGCCGACGATGCCCAGCGTCTCGCCGCGGCGCACCGTGAAGCTAACGCCATCGACCGCATGCACCACGCGCTTTTTGATGAAGAGACCACCGCCGGTCACGTAGGTCTTGCGCAGGTCGCGCACTTCCAGCACGGTCTCGGCCTCATGGCGCCCGCGCTCGCCGGCACGGCCATGCGGCACCGCGCCGATCAGGCGCCTGGTATAGGGATGCTGCGGTCGGTTCAAGACCTGGTCGGCGCTGCCCATCTCCACCAGCACGCCCTTCTCCATCACCGCCACGCGATCCGCGATCTCGGCGACCACGCCGAAGTCGTGGGTCACGAACATCACGCCCATGCCCTTCTCCGCCTGGATGCGGCGGATCAGGTCGAGGATCTGCGCCTGCGTGGTCACGTCGAGCGCGGTGGTCGGCTCGTCGGCGATCAGCAGCGCCGGCTCGAGCGCGAGCGCCATGGCGATCACCACGCGCTGGCGCTGGCCGCCGGACAGGCGGAACGGATAGGCATGCCTCAGCGTGGCCGGATCGGGCAGGCCGACGAACTCCAGCAGCTCTAGCACGCGACGCGCACGCGCCTCGCCCGGATAGGCGTTGTGCACGCGCATGACCTCGGCGATCTGGTCGCCCACGGTCATCACCGGATTCAGCGCGGACAGCGGCTCCTGGAACACCATGGCCATGTCCTTGCCGCGCATGCCGAGCAGCGTGGCTTCGTCCTGCGCCAGCAGGTCGCGGCCCTTGAACAGGATCTGGCCCGCCTCAGGCTTCAGGTAGGCCGGCAGCAGGCCCATGATGGCGTTGGCGCTCATCGACTTGCCCGAACCCGATTCGCCGACGATGCAGAGGATCTCGCCGGCATGCAGGTCATAGGAGATATCGCGCACCGCGTAGGGCCGGTCGCCGCCCGCGGGCAGCGCGATCGACAGATCGCGGATCGACAGCAGGGGCGCTTGGTCGCTGGTCTTCATCACTTTGTCCTTTGCATTTCCAGGCGGGCGCTCACTCGCCGCGGCGGCGCAGCTGCGGGTTCATGGCGTCGTTCAGGCCCTCGCCGATCAGGTTGATCGACAGCACCGTCAGCAGGATCGCCACGCCCGGCCACACGCTCATCCACCACGCTTCGCGGATCATGGTGCGCGCCGCGCCGATCATGAAGCCCCAGCTCATCATGTTGCGGTCGCCCAGGCCCAGGAAGGCCAGCGCCGACTCGGTCAGGATCGCGGTGGCGACCATGAAGGACGCCGACACGATGATCGGCGACATCGCGTTGGGCAGGATCTGCGTGGCGATGATGCGCACCGGCTTCTGCCCGATCACCACCGCGGCCTGCACGAACTCGCGCTGCTTGAGCGACAGGAATTCGCCGCGCACCAGGCGCGCCACCGGCGGCCACGACACCACCGAGATGGCGGCGACGATGGAATAGATCGACGGATTGAAGATCGCCACGATCACGACTGCCATCGCCAGCTGCGGAATGGTCTGAAAGAACTCGGTGATGCGCATCAGCGCATCGTCGACACGGCCGCCGCAATAGCCCGCCACCGCACCCACGGCGATGCCGACGGCAAGCGCGACCGCGGTGGAGATCACGCCGACCAGCAGCGAGACCCGCGCGCCGTACAGCATGCCGGCGGTGATGTCGCGGCCCAGCATGTCGGTGCCAAACGGAAGCGCCGGGTCGGTGAACGGCTGCACCAGCGGCTCGGCCACCATCAGCCACGGCGACTCTTCGTAGAAGACCGGCGCAAGCACGGCAAGTGCCAATACTCCCAACAGCACCAGCAAGCCGATCACCGCGCCATAGTTGCGGCAATAACGTTGCAGGAAGGCTTTCATGCGGTGGCTCCCTTGCCGCCCGCGGCGATGCGCGGGTCGATAAAGCGGTAGATCACGTCGGTCACCAGGTTGAAGAACACCACCAGCGCTGAGGTCACGAAGAAGATGCCCAGCAGCAGCTGGTAGTCGCGCTGCAGCAGCGCATCGAACATCAGCCGGCCGATGCCCGGCCACGAGAACACGGTCTCGGTCAGCACCGCGCCGCCCGCCATCTGGCCCAGCTGGATGCCGGCGAAGGTGATTACCGGCAGCAGCGCGTTGCGCAGCACATGCACGCGGATCACGCGGCCGGCAGAAACGCCCTTGGCGCGCGCGGTCTTGACATAGTCCATGCCCATCACCTCCAGCATCGAAGCGCGCGTCAGGCGCACGTACACGGCCATGAAGAAGCAGCCCAGCGACACCGTCGGCAGGATCATGTGCAGCGCCACGTCCTTGACGCGGGCCAGGCCGGTGTAGCCGGCGCCGATGGTCTCCATGCCGAAGGCCGGCAGCCAGCCCAGCACTACCGAGAACAGGATGATGGCCATCAGCGACAGCCAGAACAGCGGCGTCGCGTACAGCAGCAGCGCGCCCGACATCACCGCGCTGTCGATCCAGCGGCGGCGGTTCTCGTAGCGGGTGCGCGCCGCGATCACGCCAAGCAGCACGCCCAGCACGATGGAAAAGAGGAAAGCCCCGCTCATCAGCAGGAAGGTCGCGGGCAGCCGGTCGAGGATCAGGTCCAGCACCGGCAGGTGGTTGCGGTACGAGTAGCCCAGGTCAAGCTGCGCCACGCCCTTCAGATAGATGCCAAGCTGGGTCAGCACGGGCTTGTCGAGCCCGAACTGTTCGCGCAGCTGGTTGACGAAGGCGGCGTCGCCGGCACCGGCCTCGCCCGCCATCACGGTGGCCGGGTCGCCCGGCGCCATCCGGATCAGGAAGAAGTTGATGACGACCACGCCAAGGACGACCACGACGGCCTTCCCGAGACGAGCGCCAAGAAAGGATAGAAAGTTCACGGCTTGCTCCACGCTGGCGGCCGGGCTGGCCACCGCGGCACTGGGATGCAGCTGGCCCTCGCCGTTCCCCATGCGGGGCGCGGCGATGGCAGCGGATTTCAGGCTTCAGGGCTGGCTGCCCGCGCCGGCTCGGGCGCGGGCATCGGCTCCGGTCTCGCTCAGTTCTTCTCGATCGAGACGTTGTCGAAGGACTCGTTCAGGCCGATCGCGGTGGTCACGAGGTTCTTGACGTGCTTGCGGTACAGCGTGGGGAACTCCACCTCGAACAGGTTGGCGTTGGCGACGTCGGTGACCAGGATCTTCTGCAGCTCGCTGTACAGCTTCTGGCGCTCCGCGGTGTCCATGGTCGAGCCGGCCTTGGCCCACAGCTCGTCCGCCTTCGGATTGCTGTAGCCCTGCACGTTGGCGAACGGCGTGCCCTTGACGATATTGCGCGTCACGTAGAGCCGCTCCACGCCCAGCGCGGGGTCGCCGTACTGGTAGGTGTAGGTGGTGGTCAGGTCGAACTCCCAGTTGCTGACGCGTGCCGACCAGGTGCCGGCGTCGGCCGACTCGATGCTGACCTTGAAGCCGAGCTGCTCGAGCATCTGCTTGACGTACTCGTCCAGGCGGTCCCAGTTGGCACCGTACGAGGTCGACAGGATCTTGACCGGGTACTTGCCCACATCGACGCCCGACGCCTTGACCAGCTCGCGCGCCTTCTTCAGGTTGAAGTCGTACTCGGGCATGTTCTTGTCGAAGAACAGCGTGGTCGACGAGAACGGGCTGACCGCCGGCTTGCCCATGCCGAAGAAGATGTTGTTGACGATCATCTTGCGGTTGAGCACGTGCATGACCGCCTGGCGCACCTTCACGTTGTCGAACGGCGGCTTGCGCTCGTTGAGCAGCATGCTGGCCATCGGCGAGAACATTTCCCAGCCCTTGGTGGTGTACTCGACGTTGGGCAGCGCGCGCAGGCGCTTGACGTCGACGTTGTCGACATCGCCGCCGCGCAGCACCTGCACGTCGCCCTTCTCGAAGGCCACGGCGCGCGAAGCCGAATCCGGGATCACGTAGAACACCAGCTCGTCCAGGTAGGGCTTGCCCGCCTTCCAGTAGTTGGGGTTCTTCGCCAGCTTGATATAGGCGCCCTTCTTCCACTCCTTGAACATGAAGGGGCCGGTGCCGACCGGCTTCTGGTTGGCCGGGTTGTTGCGGTAGTCGGTGCCTTCGTAGAGGTGCTTGGGCATCATCGGCATGGTGCCGGTTTCGAACATCGAGATGAACGGCGGGAACGGCTCCTTCAGCTTGATCTCGACGGTGCTGTCGTTGACCGCGCGGATCGACGCCATGTACTTGTTGATGACCGCGCGCGTGCGCACGTGCACGTCGCGCAGCATCTTGTCGATCGAGAACACCACGTCGGCCGAGGTGAAGGGCTTGCCGTCATGCCACTTCACGCCCTTCTGCAGCTCGAAGGTATAGGTCAGGCCGTCCGGCGAGATGGTCCACGACTTGGCCAGTTCCGGCTGCGGCTTCAGGTCGGGGCTGTAGGTCAGCAGGCCCTGGTAGATCTTGCCTGCGACATACTGGGTCGGGGCCTGCGAGTTCATCGCGCTCACCAGGATCGGCGGCTCGGGCTGGACGATACCGGACAGCGTGCCGCCCCTGGTCTGGGCCATGGCATGGCCAGTGGGCAGCGCCAGCGGCAGCAGCGAGAGGCCGGCGGCGGCAAAGGCCATCGTCAGCACGCTCTTGGTCAGTCGCATCGTGAATCGGTTCATCGGGCAGTTCCTCAGTTGGCTCGTTTTTGGGCTTCGGGATGGCAGCGCCGGTTGTGCTTGCGCGCGGCTTCGTCAGGCCGCGTCGCCGGCCGGTTCCACGCCGCACCAGTCCACCAGGAACTGGGCCAGCGTCGTGGTCACTCGCACCATGCTTTCCAGCGACACCGATTCGTCGATGCCGTGGATATTGCGGGCCTCGGGCCCGTAGCAGGTCACCGGCGTTTCCAGGCCGATGCGGAAATGCCGGGCATCGGTGGTCGCCGTGGTCGCCTCGCGGCGGATCGGCGTGCCATTGACCTTGCGGTGCGCTTCGCCCAGCGCCTGCATGCTGGGCACGTCGAGATCGAATTCGCAGCCGGGCGCGTGGAAGCCTTCATAGCGGATGCGCAGTTCGAGATTGCTGGCCAGGCGTTCCACCGTCGCGCGGATGCGCGCGGCCACCGTGGCCTTGGCCTCGTCGATATCCATATTGGGGAAGAAGCCGATGCGCACGCCCAGCGTGCAGGTGCATGGCACCGACGAGGTCCACTCGCCGCCCTGGATCTGACCGAGATTGAAGTTGATCGGGTGGGCGTGGTCGCGGTACGCCGCCGGCCGGTGTTCCGGGCGGTTCCACTCCGCCTCCAGCTGGCGCAGGTCTTCCATCACCGCGATGCCGGCCTCGACCGGGTTGACGCCGCTGGTCATGTAGGCCGCATGCGCCGGCTTGCCGGTCAGCTCGATGAACATCCAGAACACGCCGACCTGCGCGCTCATCAGGCTCTCGCCCAGCGGCTCGGGAATGATCACGGTGTCGAAGGACGCCAGCTTGCCGGCACCCACCGCGCTGCGCAGCGCCGCCACGGTGGCAAGCGCGCCGTTGCCGGTGTTCTCTTCTTCCAGCACCGCATTGAAGCCGACCGCCCCGGCCGGCTGCAGGCCCAGGCTGGCAAGGGCCTTGAACGCGGCCAGCGCGCATACGATGCCGCCCTTCATGTCGCCGGCACCGCGGCCGTAGAGCCAGCCGTCCTTCACCACCGGCGCGAACGGCGACTGGCTCCACATCGATTCCGGACCGGTAGGCACCACGTCGAGATGGCCGTTGAACAGCACCGAGCGCCCGCCTTTGCGGCTGGGTCGGTGCGTCGCCAGCAGGTTGTAGCGTCCGCCGTCGGGGCAGCACGCCGGCGAATACATCGGCAGGTGGCGGATGTCCTCGGTGCGCAGCGCGATGCGCTCGGAAGCCAGGCCCAGTTCTGCCAGCGCGCCTTCGATGAAGTCCGCCGCGGGCTGCTCTTCGCCTGACGGGCTTTTGGCGGCCACGAAACCGGACAGCGTCTCGACCATATATGGCAGGAGTGCGCGCACGGCTTGCGAGAGCTCGGCGGTGGTGGGTACCGCTACCGGGTCGGAGGACGGGCTCGCCGTGAGGGAATCGGGACCTGACATGGAAGCTCCTGGCAAACGTGGGCGAATGAAGGGGCGAATGAAGGGACGCATGAAGGCGACGCGATGCCAACGCATCGGGCGCCACCGACAAAAGCTTTGCGATGACGCCGACCACGGATGGAAAATTAAACGATCGTTGGTACCATAGGTAGGTCCATATTCACGATATTTGCTGGAGCCACTTTGAAGGAAACGATTCTGTCCGAGTTGCTGCTGCAGCGGCTGGAGCGTCCGGCGGGGATGCAGGCGGAGCGCAACGGGACGCATATGAACCGCCAGCTGTATGAGCTGATCCGGCAGGAAATCCTTGCTGGGTCTATCTCCGCGGGCAGCAAGCTGCCGGCGTCACGGCTGCTCGCGACCGAGATTGGGGTTTCCCGCAATACCGTTCTGTATGCGTATGAGCAGTTGCTGGCGGAAGGCTATGTCACCGCATCGACGGGACGTGGCACCTTTGTCTCGCAGACTTTTCCCGACCATAGTGCATTGCACAAGGCTGGTGCCCGGATTGGCACCACGCCTGTGCCCGCAGTGCAGCAAAATTCAAACCGCTTCGATCTGTCGCGGCGCGGCATGCATCTCGTGTCCAACGCCGGCGCGTCTGACCGGCAATGGGGCGCCTTCATGGCGGGCGTGCCCGATGTCTCGCTGTTCCCGCATGCGACCTGGGCGCGGCTGCTGAACAAGCACTGGCGCAATCCGCGCCCGGAATTGCTGACCTACGCCCACCACGGCGGCTATATGCCGCTGCGGCGTGTGCTGGCCGAGCACCTGCGGCTGGCGCGCGCGGTGCGCTGCGAGTCCGAGCAGATCATCCTGACCACCGGCATCCACCAGGCCATCGACCTGATCGCGCGCCTGCTGGCCGACCCGGGGGACAAGGCGTGGATGGAAGACCCTGGCTACTGGGGCACGCGCAGCCTGCTGACCAATGCGGGCGTCGACGTGATTCCCGTGCCGGTGGATAACGAAGGCATCGCGCCCGACGCGGCGCGGCTGCAGGACCCGCCGCGCTTTATCTTCGCGACGCCTTCGCACCAGTACCCGCTCGGCACCGTAATGAGCCTGACGCGGCGGCGCATGCTGCTGGAATACGCGCGGCATCGCGGCGCCTGGATCGTCGAGGACGACTACGACAGCGAGTTCCGCTTCGAAGGGCGGCCGCTGGCTTCGCTGCAGGGCCTGGACGAGCACGACCGGGTGATCTACATGGGCACCTTCTCCAAGACGCTCTTTCCCGGGCTGCGCATGGGCTTCATGGTGTTGCCCAAGCCGCTGGCGCCGCATTTCGCCACCGGCCTGTCGGAACTGTTCCGCGAGGGGCAGCTGATGCAGCAGGCGGTGCTCGCGGACTTTATCGAGGAAGGCCACTACGCCACCCACCTGCGCCGCATGCGCCAGCGCTATGCGCAGCGCCAGGGCCTGCTGCGCGAGGCCATTGCGAAGCGCTTCGGCCAGGACTGGCCTACCTCCACGCACGAGGCCGGGCTGCACCTGGTGATGCACCTGCCGCCAGGCGCCGACGATCTCGGCATCAGCATGGCGGCGCGCACGCAGGGCCTGTCGGCGCGTCCGCTGTCGCGCTACTACAGCGATGAGCAGCGCGCGCGGCAGGGGCTGCTGCTGGGCTACGCCTGCGTGCCGGAGGGCGACATCGGGCCCGCCTTCCACAAGCTTGCCGAAGTCATCGAGCCTGCGCTGGAGCACCTGGCCCGCACGCGCCAGCCGCCACGCGAATTCAGCGCGCGCATCAACAACGAAGCGTGGAGCGGTGCGTGAGGTGGCGCCACCGTGCCGGCGCCGATTCGCTCTTATCATCGTGCACTGCCTTGCCCTAGCATTCAGCGCTGCGGCTGGGCGCTCTCCTTCGCTCCCGCAGCCCCACCGACTCCCTTAACCGGAAAGACCCACGATGGCTCCCGTGCAAGACCGCTCCGCCCTGCTGGCCGAACTGGCCGGCGTCCTCGATGCCGCCGGCCTGCAAGTCGGCGATGCCATCGAAACCCGCTTCCGCAAGGACTGGTACGCACCGCTGGACCCGCAGCCGCCGGTCGCGGTGGCACGGCCGCGCAGCACGGCCGAGGTGTCGGCGGTGCTGGCCCTCTGCAATCGCCACCGGCAACCGGTGGTGCCACAGGGCGGCCTGACCGGCCTGGCGGGCGCCGCGACGCCCGCCGGCGGCGAACTGGTCCTGTCGCTCGAGCGCATGCGCGGCGTGGAAGAAATCGATGCGCAGGCCGGCACCATGACCGTGCTGGCCGGCACCACCTTGCAGGCCGCGCAGGACGCCGCGCGCGCGGCGGACTGGCTGTTTCCGGTGGACCTGGGCGCGCGCGGCAGTTGCCAGATCGGCGGCAATATCGCCACCAACGCCGGCGGCAACCGCGTGATCCGCTACGGCATGATGCGCGAGCAGGTGCTCGGGCTGGAGGCGGTGCTGGCTGACGGCACCGTGGTCAGCTCGCTCAACAAGATGCAGAAGAACAACGCCGGCTACGACCTGCGCCAGCTCTTTATCGGCAGCGAAGGCACGCTCGGCGTCATTACACGCGCTGTGCTGCGGCTCGCGCCGCTGCCCGGCAGCACCCAGACCGCACTATGCGCGCTGCGCAGCTATGAAGACGTGGTGGCGCTGCTGCGCCATGCGCAGCGCCGGCTGTCGGGCCGTGTGTCGGCCTTCGAGGCGATGTGGGCCGATTTCTATGAACTGGTGACGACACGCGTGCCGGGCGTGCGCGCCCCGCTGCCCGCCGGCTCACCGTTCTATGTGCTGGTCGACCTGCAGGGCAACGACGCCGGACAGGACGGCGCGGCCTTTGAATCGATGCTGGAAACGGCGATGGAAGCCGGCCTGATCACCGACGCTGCCGTTGCCACCAGCGAAAAGGAAGCCGAGAGCTTCTGGAAGCTGCGCGACGCGGTCGCCGAGTTCCCGGTGATGTGGGCGCCCAATGCCGCCTACGACGTGAGCGTACCGATCGGCCAGATCGGCCGCTTCGCCGAGAGCCTGCGCGCGGCGGTGCTGGCGCGCTGGCCGCACGCCGAACTGGTCAACTTCGGCCATGTGGGCGACAGCAACCTGCATGTCAGCGTTTATCTTCCCGGCGCGACGGCGGAGGACTTTCCCGAGCACGAGATCAGCGCCGTGCTCTACCCCAAGGTGCAAGAGTTCGACGGCAGCATTTCCGCCGAGCATGGCATCGGCACGCACAAGAAGCCGTTCCTTGGGCACTCGCGCACGCCCGAGGCGCTGGCGTTGATGCGCTCGCTCAAACGGTCACTGGATCCCAACCTTATCTTGTGCCCGGGCCGGGTCATCGACGTGGAGCCAGAATTGCCAAGGTGAAGCGGCGCACTCAGGTCAGTGCAGCCAGCAGCATGCGCTGCGCCGACTCGCCGTCCGGCACGGGCGGGCGCTCATAGTTTCCTTCAGGCGTCATCATCCACGCTTCGCACCGATCGGACAGGTACGGCTCGAGGCCCTCGGAGAAGACGCGCTCCTTCAAGCGGGGATCGAGCACCGGAAAACTTATTTCGATGCGACGCGACAGGCTTCGTTCCATCCACTCCCCGCTCGACAGCATGACCTTGTCGGCGCCGCCGTCGTGGAAGCAGAAAATGCGCGAGTGCTCGAGAAACCGGCCCATCACCGATTTCACCGTGATGTGCTCGGACAGTCCGGCGACACCCGGACGCAGCGCGCACGCGCCCCGCACGATCAGGTCGATGCGCACCCCCTGGCCTGACGCGTCGTACAGCGCCTGGATCAGCTCGGGCTCGAGCAGCGCATTCATCTTGGCGATGATGCGCCCCTTGCGCCCGGCCCGGGCGTGTTCGGCCTCGCCCCGGATCGCCGCCAGCAGCTGCTGCTTCAGCGTAAACGGCGATTGCCAGACATGGGTCATGCTTTGCGTCTGGCCACGGCCGGTCAGCTGGCTAAAGACCTGGGCCACGTCCTGGGTCAGCGCTTCATCGCAGGTCAGCAAGCCGAAATCCGTATAGCTGCGCGAGGTCTCGTGATGATAGTTGCCGGTGCCGAGATGCACATAGCGCCTGAGCCTTCCGTCCTCGCGCCGCACCACCATCAGGATCTTGGCGTGCGCCTTGAAGCCGACCACGCCGTAGACCACATGCGCCCCCACTTCCTCTAGTTGCCCCGCCCAGCCGATGTTGGCCTCTTCGTCGAAGCGCGCCATCAACTCGACCACGGCCGTGACCTCCTTGCCGTTGCGCGCGGCCTCGATCAGCGACGACAGCAGCGCCGAGTCATGCCCGGCCCGATACACCGTCTGGCTGATCGCCACCACATCCGGATCCTGCGCCGCCTGCCTGACGAAATCGACCACCGGCGCAAACGACTGGAACGGATGGTGCAGCAGGATGTCGCCATCGCGCATGGCGCGGAAGACATCGGGCTGGTCCCGCAGCGCCTTGGGCAAGCCCGGCCGGAACGGCGGGTATTTCAGGTCCGGCCGGTCGACCTGGTCCGGCACCTGCATCAGGCGGACCAGGTTGACCGGACCGTTGACCGCGAACACCTCGGCGGGTGCGAGGCCAAACTGCTCCTGCAGGAACGCGGTCATGGCGCGCGGGCAGTTGTCGGCCACCTCGAGCCGCACCGCATCGCCGAGGTGCCGGTGCGGCAGTTCGCCCTGCAGCGCCTCGCGCAGGTTCTTGACCTCTTCCTCGTCGACAAACAGCTCGCTGTTGCGGGTAACCCGGAACTGGTAGCAGCCGCGCACCGTCATGCCGCTGAACAGCTCGCCGACGTGGGCATGCAGGATCGAAGACAGGAACACGAAGCCGTGTTCGCATCCGGCAACCTGCGCTGGCAGCGCGATCACGCGCGGCAGCGCCCTGGGCGCCTGCACAATGGCATTGCCGGAGCTGCGGCCGAACGCATCCTTGCCCTCGAGCTCAACGGCGAAGTTCAGGCTCTTGTTCAGCACGCGCGGAAACGGATGCGCCGGATCCAGCCTGATTGGCGTCAGGACCGGCATCAGCTCGGCAAAGAAGAACTCGCGAATCCAGTCTTGCTGCGCGGCATTCCACGATGGCCGCCGCAGGAAGCAAATCTGCTCCTGGGCCATGGCGGGAATCAGCACGTCATTGAACAGCCGGTACTGTTGACCGACCAGCTCGCGCACGCGCTGGTTGACCGCGGCGTAAACGGCCTGCGGCGTCAGCCCGTCCGGGCCGACCACCGGCGACGACAGCACGCACTGCTCCTTCAACCCCGCCACGCGGATCTCATAGAACTCATCCAGGTTGCTGCTGAAGGTGCACAGCGCACGCAGGCGCTCGAGCAGCGGCATGGCAGGATCGGCCGCCTGCTGCAGGACTCGCTCAAAGAACGCCAGCTGGCTGAGTTCGCGATTGATATAGAGCGCGTTGCCGTTGGACACCGTAGCCGCATCCGCCAGGTCGCCCGGCTGGCCCTCCCCGCGCGGGGCCGGCGGCTCGTCATGCATAACGCTGGGGTCGTGTTTCATGATGCCGTGCCAAGAGAAGCTGTTTTCAGATTCTAGCTGGCGTATTGCGCATACCGGCGCGATTCCGCTTCCGGCGTCGGCGAAGGACGCCCTGCTCCGGAACACGCATATCCAGCCAATGTGACGCCTGCACCAGCTAGGCCGTCTGCAAGGCGCCACCCCGCGCCATGCGGCGGATCGCCTGCGGCGGTTGCCCGAACGCCCGCAGGAAGGCCCGCCGCATGCGCTCGGCGTCGCCAAAGCCGGTATCCCGGGCAACCACGTCGAT
The DNA here is from genome assembly GCF_900250075.1 of Cupriavidus taiwanensis. Lineage (NCBI taxonomy): Bacteria > Pseudomonadati > Pseudomonadota > Betaproteobacteria > Burkholderiales > Burkholderiaceae > Cupriavidus > Cupriavidus taiwanensis. The sequence continues at coordinate 1,781,212 of NZ_LT977070.1, read as the reverse complement.
GGGATGACGTCCGCTTTCCATCATCAGCCGCGCCGCCTCCACGCGCAGGCGCTCCACGGCTTTGGCCGGGCTTTGCCCGGTTTCGTCGCGGAATGCGCGCGAGAACTGGCGGGCGCTGAGGTGCGCGGCATTCGCCAGCTGCTCCACCGACAGGTCCTGCTGCAGGTTCTGCCGGGCGAAATCGAGCGCGCCGCGAATGCGATCGGAGCGCGGCTCCAGGTCCAGCAGCGCCGAAAATTGCGACTGGCCGCCGGCGCGGCGATGGTAAACCACCAGGCTCTTGGCCACGCCGCGCGCGACGGCGGCGCCCGCGTCCTTCTCCACCAGTGCCAGCGCGAGGTCGATGCAGGCCGACATCCCGGCCGAGGTCCAGACCGGACCGTCGATGATGAAGATGCGGTCCTCCTCCACGCTGACATCCGGGAAGCGGCGCCGCAGCTCCTCGGCGTAATACCAGTGCGTGGTGGCACGGCGGCCGGCCAGCAAGCCCGCCTCGGCCAGGGTGAAGGCGCCGGTACACGTGGCGCCTATCCGCCGCGACGTGCGCGCCGCGCGCTGCAGGAACTTCACCAGCGCCGGCGGCGCGGGCATGACGTCATTGTCTCCCACCACCAGGACGGTATCGAAGCGACGCCGGCCAAACGGTTCGGTACTGACGGCAAAGCCCCCGGAACTCGCCACGGGGCCGCCATGTTCGGACAGCAGGTGGACCTGGTACAGCGGCTCGCCAAGCGCCCGGTTGGCGAACTCGAGCACTGTCGACACCGCAAGGTTCAGCGCCTGGAAGCCGGGATAGAGGGCTAGGGCCACATGGTGCATGGCGAACTCCTGGTGGCGGCGGAAGGCACATTTCCGCCGCGGCATAAAAAGTGGGATCTACGACATTGTTGCCATCGCCATTGTGCACCTAATCTTCGATGCACGCAGCGGCGATACGCATCGCCGGCTGCCACGGACCTTCTCACTGCCTTCCCACTGTTATGGAGCTTCAACGTGACAACGCACACTTACGCTGGCACCGCCCTGATCACCGGGGCGTCTTCGGGCATCGGCGCCATCTACGCGGATCGGCTCGCGCGCCGCGGCCATGACCTGATCCTGGTGGCGCGCAACCGCGGCCGGCTCGAGACCCTGGCACGGCGGATCACCGACCAGACCGGGCGTTCCGTCGAGATCGTGACCGCCGACCTGGGCCAGGCGGCCGAGGTACGGCGCGTCGAGAACATCCTGAGGACGGACGCCAGCATCACCACGCTAGTCAACAACGCGGGCTTCGGCGGCGCATTGCCCTTGCTGGCGTCGGATGTGGACACGATGCAGGCGATGATCGAACTCAACGTCACGGCGCTGACTCGCCTCACCTACGCCGCAGCGCCGGCCTTCGTGGCGCGGGGCCAGGGCACGATCATCAATATTGCGTCGATCGTCGCGATCGCGCCCGAGGTGCTGAACGGCGTATACGGCGGCTCCAAGGCCTTTGTGCTGGCCTTTACCCAGTCACTGCAGCATGAGCTTGCCGGCCACGGCGTGCGCGTCCAGGCGGTGCTGCCGGGGGCAACCCGCACGGCGTTCTGGGACGTTGCCGGGCAGCCTGTCGAGAATCTGCCGCAAGCGCTGGTGATGGACGGCGACGACCTGGTCGATGCGGCACTGGCAGGGCTGGACCAGGGCGAGGTGATCACCATTCCGTCGCTGCCGGAAGCCGCTGACTGGCAGGCATTCGAAGCGGCTCGCGCCGTGCTGGGCCCCAACCTTTCGCGCGCGCAGCCCGCCGCGCGGTACGGCGTGGACCGGTAAGCGTACGCGTCCGGAGCGCCCGCACGCCTGCGCCCTGTCGGCCGGGCGTGCGGCATCCGCGTACGACCCGCACGGCATGTCTAGGAAATGGAAGTCGCCATGAACGTAGAACTGAAACGGAAAATCGCTTTCGCGCTGTCGATGGGCGTGATCACCACGGGGATCATCTCGTTCGCCCTGCTTGCGCTCAATATCGGATTCACCGAGGATTTTGCGCCGACCTGGCTGCGCTCGTGGGGCCTCGGCTATGTCATCGTCATTCCGGCCATCCTCGTGGTCGGGCCGCGCCTGCAAGCCCAGGTCGAGCGCTGGGTCCGCTGATGCCCGGGTCCGGGGGACACCGGCCGCGATACGGCGCGGTTGTCGCAGAAGCTAGATAGAGGCTCGCCGACGACTACCCCTCGTCATGACGGCCGCCGAGGTTTTGTGCGGGGCACAATCCTGCTCTCGCGATCCCCCGCCGCTCAATATTTGATGTCCCGGCTGGTCTGCCGTCCTTGCTGCTTGGTCTGGTGCTTGTCCTGGCGGCATTGGGCGTTGCTTTGCTGATTGGCGGCCCGGCAATCCTGTTTTGTGTCTCGTGCGTCCTGTCTCGTGTCCTGTCGGACGTCGCGGGCCTGCCGGCGCTGCTGCGCCTGCTCCGTGGCGCTGGCCACGCCCGAAAGCGCGGCCACAACGGCCATAACTGTCAACGTGCTGGTCTGGAGCCGTCGTGCAGACATAATCTCACCTCCCCAGAATAATGCCCGGGCTTGTGAATCAGATTAGGAAATAACGGCTGTTCTCAGCAATCCCTAATTTAGCCGGTCAACAGTTGTCGCGTTTCGCCATAGCGCCTATTCGGGGCAGACTGTATCGCGTCGCGCACCCTGCTCTCGCACTTCGTCGGTGACTCGCGCAACAAATTTCCGCACGCACCCAGCCCTGTCAGCTGGAGCGCGCACAGGATCGTTGCACGATAAGGCAGCTGCCGGTTCCCATCCCCCGCCGAGCGCCTTGAACGCAGCCACGGCGGCGCGCGCCGATTCGGTCTGTGCCTGTGCCCTTGCGTCGGACGTCCGCAGAAGACTCTCGTCAGCATGGAGGACCTCGATCAGGCGGACAACGCCTTTCTGGTAGGCGGCAAGCGAGGCATTGCGCGCCTGGATCAGCGAAGTCTCGCCTTGCGCCAGGGTGCCTGCCTGTTCTTCACGCTTGACCAGCGCGGAGAACGCATTCTCGGCCTGCGTCGCAGCAGGTCCGCCGGCGAACCCGTACCGGCGATCTGCGGTGCCGCGGGAATCATCCCAGCACCGCCGAGTTCGGCGCGGTATGTGCCCGGCGGAACACCAAAGCATCACGTCCAGCGCGTTCAACGCCGCATCGAGTCCTGCCTCCAGCACCGGGACGGTGGCGCTGACCTGGGCCAGCCCATGGCTCCTGCACCGAGCACAAGAATCTTCATGACGCCTCCGTCTGCGCGGCGGCCGCGGGGCGCCGCTGCACGATCAGATTGCCGGTAAAAACCTGCACCGGCTCGTCGGCCTGGTTGAAGGTTGTGGTACGCACCTTCACGATGCCCTGGTCGGGGCGCGATTTTGAAATCCGCACGTCCAGTATCTCGCTCTCGATATGCAATTCATCGCCAGGGCGCACTGGCTTTGGCCAGCGCAGCTCCTCGAAGCCCGCGCCGACGATGCCGCCGGCGGGCCGGAATTGGCCATCGACCAGCAAGCGCATGGTCAACGCCGCGGTATGCCAGCCGCTCGCCGCCAGTCCACGAAACAGCGTGTCTCGCGCAGCGGCTTCATCAAGATGGAAGGGCTGCGGATCGAACTCGGCAGCAAAGGTCTTGATCCTTTCAGGCTCGACGGTCAACCGCCCCGAACCGTACTTCTGGCCCGCCGCCAGATCCTCGATGTATTGAATATTCATGCTTTGCTCCTCCATGTGGTTTGGCGCTGCCCTCACCGACCGAGGCTCGCCAGGTATGAAGACAGACGCTTCAGGCCAGCGCCTCGAACGCGAGCGCAATCCCTTGTCCGCCGCCGATGCACAGCGTGACGATGCCGCGCCGGATGCCGTCGGCGCGCATGGCATGCAGCAGGCGCGTCGTCAGCACCGCGCCGGTCGCACCGATCGGATGGCCGTGGGCGATGGCACCACCGTCGACATTGATGATGTCGTGGGGCAATCCAAGCTCGGCGGCGACAGCCAGCGGCACCGCGGCGAACGCTTCATTGATCTCGATGCGCTCAATGTCGCCCAGCTTCCAGCCGGCACGTTGCAGCGCCTGCCGCACCGCCGGCACCGGGCCCAGCCCGAACATGCCAGGCTCCACGGCCCCAACGCCATAGGCGGCCAGTCGCCCCAGGGGCTCCAGGCCCCTGGCATCAGCCACCGAGCGTTCGGCAACGATCATGGCTGCTGCGCCGCTGTTGAGCCCGGGCGCATTGCCGGCGGTAATCGTGCCGTCCTGGCGAAACGCCGGCTTGAGTCGGCCGAGCGCATCGAGGCTGGTATCGGGGCGGTTGGCTTCGTCGACTTCGAACATGGTGGTACCGCCCTTCCCCTTGATGGCCACCCCGGCGATCTGCCCGGTGAAGCGCCCGTTCGCCTGCGCCAGCGCGAAGTTACGCTGCGAGCGCTCGGCCCAGCGATCCTGGGCCTCGCGGGATAGCGCGTAGCGGGCGACAAGGTCCTCGGTATGCCATCCGGAATGCTGACCGGAGAAGGCGTCCAGCAGGCCGTCGTGCAGCATGCTGTCGTGCAGGGCGGCATCTCCCATGCGTTGCCCCCAGCGGCCGGTCGGCATCAGGTATGGGGCGCGATCCATGTTCTCCATGCCGCCGGCAATCGCGATATCGACATAGCCCAGCCGCACCTCGTCCGCCGCCGTGGCGATGGCCTGCGCCCCCGAACCGCAAACGCGGTTGACTGTCATCGCCGGAACCGCAACCGGCAGGCCCGCCTCGATGGCAGCCTGGCGGGCCGGGTTCATGCGGTTGCCCGCCTGGATCACATTGCCGAATACCACGCTGCCGACCAGCCCCGGATCAATGCCCGCACGCTCCACGGTTGCGCGGATTGCCGCCGCGCCAAGACCGGTTGCCGGAATGGCCTTCAATGAGCCGTTGTAGGCGCCGATGGCGGTCCGTACCGGCTGGCATAGCACGACATCTCTTGCGTTCATCGTATTCTCCCTGCTTCATCGCAATATCAAGCGTCCGCACCGCACTTCAGTTGGGACGCCATGTGGCATGCGGCCGCTAGCCGGCCTGAAAGGCTCAATGGGTACTGATTGCCCGGGAGATGCCGCTCAGGCTTCAGCCGAGCGGGACAGCCGCCGACGCACACCGTCGCTGGCGGCGGGGCCGGGGGCAATGTGATAGTCGGCATCGGTGATCGGGCGGCCGGTGGCCGGGTCGACCAGCACGGGCTCCACGCGCAGGCCGGTGCGCCGGTTCGCCAACTGGACGCTTTCGCCTTCGGGCGCGAGATGCTTGTTGCCCCACGCCAGCATGGCCAGCAGGACCTGGCGGAAATCGCGCCCGCGCTCGGTCAGGATGTATTCGGAACGGGGCGGCCGGTCACAGTACTGGCGACGCTCCAGCATCCCTTCTTCAACAAGCGAGTTGAGGCGCCGCGTGAGCATATTGGGCGCGATATCCAGGTTTTGCTGGAACTCATCGAATCGGGTCACGCCGTAAAAGGCTTCGCGCAGAATCAATACGCTCCAGCTGTCGGCAACGCGTGCCGCAGTCCGTGCGATCGGGCACGGCGTTTCACCAAGTGGCTTCCTCTGCATGACTGGGATCCTCGGAAAATCGAGTTGCTATTGATTTGAAAGTTAGTCTAGAGTAGTCACTATCACCATGCAAGCTCGTTTTTTATCCGTGCTGAACCCGTCGCCGCTGACCTCCAGGACCAAATAACAGCATTGCCCAGTCGGCCCGTTTACTTCGCACGCGAATTATTTATATACTTCGCATGCGAACCTAACTTCAGTGCCGTACGGCACCATGCAACTCTCACTGGAGACCGACCCATGACCCCGGAAATCCGCGTTGACCTCAGCGGCGGCGTGCTGTCCATCACGCTCGCCCGGCCGGACAAGAAGAATGCCTTGACCAACGAGATGTACGGCGCACTCGCCGACGCGATCGAGCAGGCACAGCAGGACCCGGCCATTCGGGTATTGCTGTTGCAGGGAGACGGGGACAGTTTTACGGCCGGCAATGATCTCGGCGAATTTGCCGCGATGGCCGCGGGAAACGGCCCCGGTGAACGTCACGTGCATCGCTTTCTGCGCGCCCTTGCGAATTCGATCGTGCCGATTGTCGCCGCCGTCAATGGCAAGGCCGTCGGCGTCGGGACCACCATGCTGCTGCATTGCGATTACGTCGTGCTCGGCCAGGACGCGCAACTGATCACGCCTTTCATCAATCTCGCCCTCGTTCCCGAAGCGGCTTCAAGTTACCTGCTCCCCTTGCGGATCGGACACGTCAGGGCCTTCGAGATGTTCGCGCTGGGCGAGCCGCTTGATGCGCAAACCGCCGTCGCATGGGGCATCGCGAACAAGGTCTGCGCCAATGACCAGCTGAGGGCGGACGCGCGTCGGATGGCAGAGAAAATTGCCGCCAGGCCGGCTGGCTCCCTGAGCGCAATGAAGCAGCTCATGCGCGATGCGGAAAAACTGGTTTCGCAGATGCAAAGCGAAAGCACCAGATTCGAGGAGCGGCTGGTCAGCGCTGAAGCCAGGGAAGCCTTCTCAGCCTTCGCCGAAAAGCGCAAACCAGACTTCAGCAGGATTGCCGGACAGTAAACCGGTTGAGTCGGTTTTCAGCCGCACTGAGGCTACACCTCGCCCTCGTCGGCTGCCGGAAATTTTGTCTGCAGGCTGGTCAGCCAGCGCGCCACCACGTCGATCTCGGCTTCAGTGAAACCTTCGGTCAGCCTGGTATTCAGTACTTTCGTGCTTGCCTTGGAACGCTGGCGCGCCAGGCGCCCCGCCTCTGTCAACCATAGGCGCGAGGCACGGCGGTCGTACTCATCCGGCCGGCGCTCGACCAGGCCGGCCCTTTCGGTCCGGTCGGCCAGGCCGCTCATCCCGGGCGCGCCCAGGTCCAGCGCCGTGGCGGCCTCGCTCATCAGCGCGCCATCATTCCTGCCCAGAAAGAAAAGGAGCCCGGCCTGGGCCGAAGTCACACCACCTGCGGCGGTGCGCGCTTGTATCCAACGGTGCAGGCGGCGCTGGCCCACATTCAGGAGATAGACGAGGCGATGTTCCATGTCTGGGCGGACCATGAAGGATGAGATTTTATTCGCGTGCGAATATTATCATGCGCGGTCGAGGCCCAGGCAGGTTGCGGATGCCGTCTACGCTGCCGCGGTGCATCAGGCGAAATAGCAGCTGGCCTGATTCCGCGTTCGCCGTTGCCTTACGGCGAGACGTCCCCGCTTGCCACCCGCTTCTCCGCGCGCATGGGCCGGGGCATGCCGGACCATGCGCAGCGATGGCCTGCGCCACCCAGCTCCGATACCAGCGCCGACAGCGTCACGGCAGCCAGTATCAGCCACCTGCGCATTGCGCAGCGCATGTGTCAGGGCCTGTCAATATCGAGCACCGCCTGCGCAAAGGCGGTAGGCGCTTCCTGCGGCGGGTTGTGGCCAATCCCGCCGGTCAGGTTCCGGTGCTCGTACCTGCCCGTAAACTTGCTGGCATAGGCGCTGGGCTCGGGATGCGGCGCGCCATTGGCATCGCCCTCGATGGTGATGGTGGGCACGCTGATGGTGGGCGCCGTGGCGAGCCGCTTCTCGAACTCGTCGAACTTCGCTTCGCCGCTAGCCAGGCCCTGCCTCCAGCGGTAATTGTGAATGGTGATGTCGACGTGGTCGGGATTCGCGAACGCGGCGGCACTGCGCGCGAACGTCGCATCATCGAACTGCCATTGCGGCGACGCCAGCTTCCAGATCAGCCTCGCGAACTGGTTGGTGTATTTCTGGTAACCGGCACGGCCCCGATCCGTGGAGAAATAGAACTGGTACCACCACTGGAGTTCGGCTTCAGGCGGCAGCGGCTGCTTGCCCGCCGCCTGGCTGCCGATCAGGTAGCCGCTGACCGCAACCAGCCCCCTGCAGCGGTCCGGCCAGAGCGCCGCCATGATGTCGGCGGTGCGCGCGCCCCAGTCAAAGCCGGCCACGACGGCGTTGCGGATGTTCAGCGCGTCCATCAGCGCGATCATGTCGGCGGCGATGGCCACGGGCTGCCCGTTGCGCAGCGTGTCGGCAGACAGGAAGGTCGTCGAGCCAAAGCCTCGCAGGTGGGGAATGATCACCCGGTAGCCGCGGGCCGCCAGCAGCGGCGCCACGTCGACAAAGCTATGGATATCGTAGGGCCAGCCGTGCAGCAGCAGCGCGACCGGCCCGGTGGCAGGGCCGGCCTCGGCGTAGCCGACATTCAGCACGCCGGCGTTGATCTGCTTGATCGGCGCGAAGCTGGTATGGGTGCCCGGCGTGGTGCGGGGCAGCGGCGGCGCTTTCGACACACCGGTCGGTGCAGGGGCGGCCTGCGACAGGCCGAACGGTGCAGCTGCCAGCGTCATTGCCGCGGCACTCAGAAAGCCACGGCGAGGTATATCAACGGTCTTCGACATTTGCTTCTCCTGTTGGCGTCATCAATGTGAGCGTGAGTCTAGGAGGCCACGGTAAGCGGCATGTGTCGGGATTTCGGCGGCTTTGTATCGCTGTGTAGAAGTCCATGATTGCGACACACGCAGATACAAAGCCGGCCGAAGGCTCAAACGAGCCGGCCGTCGAATCCATCGGACTTGTCCAATCGCCCGCCTTGCAGCATGGGCCTGCTACCTTCATCGGGCAACTTGCAATAGGCATTGGCCGCACGGGCGCAGGCCACACCGGTGTCGCGCGGGCGCTCTCCCGCATGCACCGCGGTGGCGCTGCTGCCCGTGATCAGCGCGACGGACAGGAGCCATTTGAATGGACTGAGTTCCATGGTCGCTCCCAGATCAATGCGCGTCTGCAGACGGCGCCTTGGGCGGGGCCACCTTGCGCATCAGCGGCACCATCGCGGTGGCGATCGCGAAGCAGACCAGGATCATCAGGAAGATGTCGCCAAAGGTCTGGGTCTGCGCCTCGCGCCATGCCAGCCCCCACAATTGCCGCAGCGCCGCGGTCTGCGCATCGAGTGCATCGTGCCCGGCCGCCATGAACTCGCTGGCGATCCCCTGCAGCATGCCGCCCATGGCTTCATTGCGAATGTTCAGGTGTTCCGCCTCGCGCAGGAAGTGCAGGTTGCCCCGGTTGTTGAGCGCGGTCGCGCAGGCCGCGATGCCGATCGCGCCGCCCAGGTTGCGCATCAGGTTGAACAGCCCCGACGCCAGCTTGAGCCGCTCCGGCGGCAGGCTGCCCAGCGTCAGCGTTACCGTCGGCGCCACCGCGAACTGCTGCGCCATGCCGCGCAGCGCCTGCGGCAACAGCAGCTGCGCCGCACCCCAGTCATGCGTGATGGGCGCGAAGTACCACATCGATACCGCGAACAGTCCAAGCCCGACCATCATCAGCCAGCGCAGGTCGACCCGGTTGGCCAGGAAGGCATAGAGCGGGATCGATGCCATCTGGAACACGCCGGTGGAAAACACCGCCAGCCCGATGTCCAGCGCGCTGAAGCCGCGCACCCGCCCCAGGAACAGCGGCGTCAAGTAGATGGTGGCAAAGATGCCGATGCCGGTGACAAAGGAGAAGAAGCAGCCGAGCGCGAAGTTGCGGTCCTTGAGCGCGCGCAGGTCCACCAAGGGGTTGGCATAGGTCAGCGTGCGCCAGATGAAGGCCACGCCCGACAGGCCGGAGATCCAGCCGGTGGCCAGGATCACGTCATCCCCGAACCAGTCCCAGCGCGGCCCTTCTTCCAGGGTGTATTCGAGGCAGCCCAGGAACAGCGCCATCAGCCCCATGCCCAGGTAGTCGGCACCGCGCAGCAGCGACCAGTTGGGCCGGTCGACCTTGACCATCAGCGGCACCGCGATGGTGACGAAGATGCCTGGCACCAGGTTGATGAAGAACAGCCAGTGCCAGGAGAAGTTGTCGGTGATCCAGCCGCCGATGGTGGGCCCCAGCGTCGGCGCCAGCGAAGCCAGCCCACCGACGGTGGCGGCGGCGATGACACGCTGCGGGCCGACGAAGAAGGCAAAGGCCGTGGTAAACACCATCGGGATCATCGAACCGCCCAGGAAACCTTGCAAGGCGCGGAACACGATCATGCTGTTGATGTCCCATGCCACCCCGCACAGCAGGCTGGTTACCGTAAAGCCCGCCGCCGAGGCGGCGAACAGCCAGCGTGTCGACATGACGCGCGAAAGCCACCCGGACAAGGGAATGACGATGATCTCGGCGATCAGGTAGCTGGTCTGCACCCAGACGGTCTCATCGGCGCCGGCCGAGAGCGCGCCGCCGATATCGCGCAATGACGCCGATACGATCTGAATATCCAGCAAAGCGATAAACATACCCACGCACATGGTGCCGAAGGCAAACACCTTGGCGCTGGTGGACATCGCCTCCGGCGTGTCCAGGGGTGGCGCGGCAGCGGGAGTGGCCAGGCTGGTGGTAGTCATCACCGCACCTGCTTGCCGGGCAACGTATTGACCTGCGCGATGACCGACAGGCCCGGACGCAGCACGCCAAGCCGGGCATCCGCCTCATCCAGGCGGATCCGCACCGGCACGCGCTGAACGATCTTGGTGAAGTTGCCGGTGGCATTCTCCGGCGGCAACACGCTGAACTGCGCGCCGGTGGCCGGCGCCAGGCTGGCCACATGGCCATGGAAGACTCGTCCCGGCAGGACATCGGCTTCTATCTCTACCGGCATGCCGGGGCGCATGTGCGCCAGCTGTCCTTCCTTGAAATTGGCGTCCACCCACAAGCCGCTGGCCGGCACGATCGACAGCAACTGGGTGCCGGCGCCGGCAAAGGCGCCGACGCGGGCCCGCCGGTTGCCCACGGTGCCATCAACCGGCGCGCGCAACTCGGTGTAGCCCAGGTTCAGCTTCGCGATGTCGCGCTCAGCAATGGCCTGTGCCAGCGCTGCCTGGGCCTGCTGCTTCTGCGTGCCGATGACTTCCAGCTGGCGCTGCGCGGCCAGCAGCGAGGCGCGCGCCTTGTCGCCATTGGCCTGCGCCTGCTTGTAATCCGAGTCGGCCTTTTGCGAGCTCTGGATCGAGACCGCCGCCTTTGCCACCAGGCTGGCGTAGCGCGCCTGGTCGTCACGCGCCCGCACGGTGTCCGCATTGGCCGCCGCCATGCCGGCCCTGGCCTGGGCAATCACCGCCTCCTGCAAGTGCGCGGTGGCATCGAGGTTGGCGAGCAGTGCCTGCTGCGCAGCGACCGCGCCCTCGGCCTTGGCCAGTGCGGCGCGGTAGTCGCGGTCGTCGATGCGGACCAGCAAGTCGCCAGCATGGACGGTCTGGTTGTCCGCCACCGCCACTTCCGCGATGTAGCCACCGACCTTGGCGCCGATCACCGTGACATCGCCGCCGACGTAGGCGTCGTCGGTAGCCTGCAGGAAGCGGGCGGACGTCCACCAGTGGTAGCCATAGCCGATCCCGGCCAGCCCGGCGACAGCCAGCACGCCCGTCGCCAGCAGGCGTTTGGCGCTGGGCCTGGATTTCGACGCGGGAACAGGTTCGGTACCCGCCCGTTCAGTCAGTGTGTTGCTGCTCATGGCACTTCCTTTCTGTTTTCGGGATGTAGCGAGGGTTCAGGGGGATTCTTGTCAGGCTCAGCCGGGCGCTTAGCCGCCGGGGGTGCCCGGTGGCCCAGGCGCGAGATGCTTGCTGCCCCAGGCCAGCATGGCCAGCAAGACCGGGCGGAAGTCGTGGCCGCGCTCGGTCAGGATGTACTCCGACCGGGGCGGCCGATCGCAGTAGCGGCGTCGCTCCAGCATGCCTTCCTCGACCAGCGAGTTGAGGCGGCGGGTCAGCATGTTGGGAGCGATGCCCAGGTTCTGCTGGAACGCATCGAAGCGCGTCACGCCGTGGAAGGCTTCACGCAGGATCAACACGCTCCAGTGGTCGCCAACGCGGGCGAGCGTGCGGGCAATCGGGCAGAGGGTTTCACCAGGTGGGTCTTTCAGCATGATCAGCGCCTCGAAAAACCAGTTGCTATCAATTTGAAAGTTAGTCTAGAGTAGTAACTATCATCATGCAAGTTAGTTTTTAGCTTGTGTCTTATTCGTCATTGCCTGAGAGGTGCCCGTCATGCCGCAAAGTCCATCCCGCCCGCCGCTCCAGCCCATCCGCGCCGGTATCGCGCGCCTGGTGCCGACCCTGCTCGCGGCGAGCGTCGCAGTCAGCCTGGCCGCCTGCGCCGTCGGCCCCGACTACCGCACGCCCGCCTCGGACATGCCCGCGGCCTATCCGCATGGTGCGGCGCTGGAAGCCCGGGAAGCCACGCAGCCCGCGCCGTCACTGGACAGCTGGTGGCTGGGCTTTGACGATCCCGCGCTGACGCGCGTCATCCAGCGTGCGCTGGAGCAGAACCTAGACCTCGCGGCTGCCATTTCCCGGGTTGACCAGGCCCGCGCCGCGGCCCGCCACGCCGGCGCCGAACTGCTGCCACGGGCAGCGCTGTCCGCAAGCGCAAGCAAGCAGCGCCAGTCGCTGGAGGGTCCCTTGGGCAGCCTCGGCAAAAACGCCCCGGGCTTTGAGCGCAACACGACGCTGTACACCGCGGGCGTGGGGGCCAGCTGGGAGATCGACGTGGCCGGCGGCCTGCGGCGCGGCGCGGAGGCTGCCAGCGCGGAAGCCCAGGCCGCCGAAGCCGACCACATGGGCGTGCGCGTGCTGGTGGCCGCGGAGGCGGCCGATGCCTACTTCCGCGTGCGCGGCGCGCAGCAACGCATCGCCATCGCGCAGCAGCAGGTGCGGACCAATGCCAGGTTGCTTGAACTGGTGCAGCTTCGGCTGGCCGATGGCATCGGCGCCGAGCGGGAGCGGGCCCAGGCAGAGGCGCAGGTCGCGCAGACCCGCGTGACGATCCCGCCGCTGCAGATTGAACTGGAGACACAGCTGAATCGCCTGGATGTATTGATGGGCGCGCATCCGGGCACCTATGCAGCCGAACTCCTGACGCCGACCGAGCTCGGCGCCGTGCCGCAGATCGCCGTGGCGCAGAGTCCGGCCACCCTGCTGCAGCGCCGCCCCGACGTGATTGCCGCGGAGCGCCGGCTGGCGGCATCCAGCGCCCGCATCGGCGTGGCAACCGCCGAGTACTACCCGAAGCTGTCGCTGTCAGCGCTGCTCGGCTTCGAGAGCCTCTCCGCCGGCAAGCTGTTCACGGCGTCGGCCTTCCAGCCTGCGGCCATCGCGGGGCTGCGCTGGCGGCTGTTCGACTTCGGCAGGGTGGACGCAGAGGTGGCGCAGGCCAAAGGCGCCAATGCCGAGGCCCTGGCCACCTATCGCAAGGCCATGCTGCGCGCCACCGAGGACGTGGAGAACGCAATCATTGCCCTGACCCAGCTGGAATTGCAGCGCAAGGAGCTGGCCGTGGAAGTGGCGGCCCACGCCCGCGCACGCGGCGCCGCCGAAGACGCCTACAAGGGCGGCGCGGTCAGCCTGTTCGAAGTGCTGGAAGAAGACCGCCTGCTGCTGGCCGCGCGCGACCAGCAGGCACGTGTGGGCGCCGACAATGCCCGTGCCGCGGTGGCAACGTTCCGTGCCCTGGGGGGCGGCTGGTAGGGCGGCTGGTAGGGCGGCTGGTAGCGCGACTGGCGGCAGCGCGGCTCAGCCCAGCCTGAGTTGCGCCTCCAGGCCACCGCCGTCGCGATTGCGCAGCGTCAGCGCACCGCCGATCGCCAGCGCGAGCTGGTGCGCAATCGCAAGGCCCAGGCCCGTGCCGCCGGTCTCCCGGTTGCGCGATGCCTCAAGCCGGACAAACGGTTGCAGCACGGACTCGAGCTGCTCCGCCGGAATGCCTGGCCCGCGGTCGAGCACGCTGATGACCACCGCGCCACCGTCCTCGCGGCGCAAGCTCAGTTCCGCCGCCCCGCCAAACTTGATGGCGTTGTCAGTCAGGTTGGTCAGGATGCGGCGCAAGGCGTGCGGGCGCGTCACGATGGCGCCATCGACACGCTGCAGGATCGTCACGGCCTTGCCGGTGTCCTGGTAGTCGTAGACCAGGCTGTCGACGAACGAACCGATATCGATCCGCGATGGCTTTTCGCCATTGCCGTGCGCGGCGCGTGCGTAAGCCAGGCCCTCCTTCACCAGCGTCTCGATCTCGGTGAGGTCGTGCATGAGCTTGCGCTTGTCGTCGGAGTCTTCCGCCATTTCGGCGCGCAGCTTCATGCGCGTGATCGGCGTCTGCAGGTCGTGCGAGATCGCGGCCAGGATCTGCACGCGCTCCTCGACAAACCTGGCAATGCGCTCACGCATGGCATTGAAGGCGCGCGCGGCACGCGCCAGCTCGGTAGGCCCGGTCTCGCTCAATGGCGGGGCACTGGCGTTCGGGTCGAGCGCGTCGGCGGCATTGGCCAGCGCCACCAGCGGGCGTATGGCCAGCCGCACGGCAAGCCAGCTGCACACCACCAGCAGCAGCAGCTGGATCACCAGCACATAGGGCAGCCATTGCGCGACCGGCGCCGGCTTCGGGTGCACGTCGATGGTCAGCGGGCTGCCGTCGCTGAGGGTCAGGTGGGCCTGCATGCGCTTGCCCTGGCCGGGGATGGACTCGACCTTGACCGGGAAGCGGCCGCCGCTCGCCTCCATGATCCGGTCGGCAACCTCCTTGGCCTGCGCTGACATCTCCGGCACGCCGGGCAGGCCCGGCCCCAGCATGTATTGATAGTTGCCGCGATTCACGTGCTTCAGCCACTGTGGGCGCTCCGCCGCGGGCAGGCGGTCCAGGATGGCGATCGACGTGGAGACGTCGGTCTCCAGGGTGCCGAGCATGACCTGGCGCGCGGTGATATAGCGCTCTGCAAACAGCACGCCGAACGACAGGCCATGCGCGACGATCAGCCCCGCCAGCAGGATCAGGAACAACCGTGCGCCCATGGTACGGGGCCAGGGCAAGCCGCGGAGATTCACTGGCGCGCCTCCACGATCTCCACCGGCATCGAGAAGACATAGCCTTCGCTGCGCACGGTCTTGATGTAGCGCGGCTCGCGGGCGTCGTCCTTGAGATGCTGGCGCAGGCGGCTGACCAGCAGATCGATCGAGCGTTCGAACATCTCGGCTTCGCGGCCCTGGGTAAGGCTGAGCAGCTGGTCGCGGTTGAGCACGCGCTGGGGATGGTCGACAAAGACGCGCAGCAGACGGTATTCCGCCCCGCTCAGGGCAACGATGATGCCCTCCTGGTCAAGCAGGTGGCGCGCGGTGGTGTCCAGTTGCCAGTCGCCAAAGGCGAGCAAGCGCCCGGCCTCGGTGATCTGCAGGTTGGGCGGAAGCATCCGGGTCCGGCGCAGCACCGCCTTGATGCGGGCCAGCAGCTCGCGCGCGGCGAAGGGCTTGGCCAGGTAGTCGTCGGCGCCCATTTCAAGGCCGACGATGCGATCGGTCTCGTCGCTGCGCGCGGTCAGCATCAGTATCGGGGTGGCCTTGTGCTTGCCGGCTCGCAGCTCACGGCACAGCACCAGGCCATCGTCGCCCGGCATCATCACGTCCAGCACGATCAGGTCGACGGCATTGGCCTCCAGGAACGACCGCATCTGCCTGCCATCCTGGGCCACGGTCACGCGCAGCCCATTCTTGGCCAGATAGGTCGATACCAGTTCCCGGATTTCCCGGTCGTCGTCAACAACCAGGATATGGTCGGTGTGTGCGTCCATCTCTATCCCTCAGTCAAGCAAAGCAAGGCGCCAGCGGGCGTCGACGCCATTGTATGGGTGCCGGCGATTCTCCGTGTATCCCACTGTATCTGGCCCGCAGGCACGCCATTTAGCGACATAGCCGCTTGCAGCGGCGGCAAGCGGACAGGGAGGCCGATACGCTACTTCCCTGCCGGCAAACCCCGGAGCCTTGCCCTGGTCGCCGACCGCCGGGCCTGGATCGGGCCAATACCGGGCAAGCCGCTCGCGGCGATACCAGCTGCAGCAAGAACAGTCCGAAGACGTGTGGGCATGACCGGCTCCGGTGGAAACACTGGGATGGCATGCATTGCAGCAGGTGCTTGTATTCACACTGTTTCACGCGAACGCCGGATTGAATCGCTTTATGTCCACAAGCTCCGCGGATACATGGCGATACAGAGTTCGGACGCGCCCATAACGTGTCATACCAGCGCCTGACATTCGGGAACTGCGTCAGGGAGACCTGATGGCGCTCAGCCGGGTATGGAAGAAGCCGGCGAGATTGCGCCGCCGGCTAGACGATCGTGATCGGATGCTGCCGGGGCCCGCGCTCCAGCAGCGCCGCCAGCCGGCGCAGCGCGTGCGCCAGCCGGGCCCGGTCGTCGACGCCGCCCAGCGAAATCCGAATGGCATTGGGCGCGCCCGCGCCATCCCAGAACACATCGGAGGGCGTGACGCGCAAATCTTCCGCCAGCGCGGCGCTGGCCAGCTGCTGCGCGGACCAGTGGGACGGCAGCCGGTGCCATACGTGGATGCCGCTGGGCGGCAGCTGGCCCATCCCGCTCAGCCAGCGGCTGGCCAGGGCCCGGCGCGCCAGCGCTTCGACGCGGATGCCTTCGAGCAGCTGCATGGCCGAGCCGTCGTGGATCCATTGCGTCGCCAGGGCCGCCGTCATGGGCGCGGGCATCAGCGCGAAGGCGCGCAGCGGCGCCAGCAGGTCGTCGCTGCCGCGGCCTTCGGGCAACAGCACATAGGCGGTGCGCAAGCCCGGACTCAGCGCCTTGGACAGCGTCGCGACGTAGTAGGTGCGGGCGGGAGCAAAGCGCGCCAGCGGCGGCGGTGCGGACGGCGTCAGCAGCCAGTAGGGATCGTCCTCGAGCAGCGCGATGTCGCAGCGCTCGGCCGCGCTGGCCAGCTCGGCCCTTCGCGAGGGCGGCATGGTGTGGGTGGTGGGGTTCTGCGCGGTCGGGTTGAGGTAGGCAAGCGTGGCGCCCTCGGCGCGGGCGGCGGCGAGCGCGTCGGGCCGCATCCCGTCCGCGTCGCACGGCGCGACCACCACGCGCCGGCCCAGCTGCGCCGCCGCGGCGCGGATGCCGGGATAGGCCAGCGGCTCGGTCACGATCGCCTCGCCGGGCCGGGTGCGGCCTAGGATCACGGCGGCCAGCGCGGCCTGCGCGCCGGGGCATACCACCAGCCGCGCGGTGTCGACCTGCCCGAACATCGGCGCAAGCCAGAGCGCCCCCGCCGCGCGGTCCGCGGCACTGCCGCCACCGAGCTGGTAGGTCATCAGCAGCTGCGGATCGCTGCGCAGCAGGACCTGGCTCAGGCCGCGCCGCAACAGGTCCTGGAAATCCACGCCCGCCGGCGGCGGCGGCACGTTCATGCTCATGTCGACCACCCGCGCCAGCTCCGCTCGCGGCGCGGCGATAAACGTCCCGAGCGCGCCCCTGGCCTCGATCAGCTGGCGCCGCCGGGCCTCGTTGTAGGCGCGCGTGACCGTGGTCAGGTCGACGCCGAGCGCTTGCGCCAGGCTGCGCTGCGGCGGCACGCGGTCGCCGGCAATGAGCCGCCCGTCGCCGATGGCCTGCTCGATGTATTCGACGATCTGCAGGTAGCGGGCGACGCCGGAGGTGGTGATCCGCAGATCCCATCCGGCCGTGATCGCGTCATCTTGTATGGACCCCGTCGCCAAAATTTTCCTCGATGTATGGCCTTTGTCTTCGAATAGCATGCCAGACATTGCCGAAGGAATCCATACAAGCCACGCCCGCGCGGGGCTGACCCAGCACTTGAATCGGAGCGCGTGGCCGGATGCCTTCGGTAATCCGTAACCAAGGTGTCCGACATGCTCAAACCTACCGCCGGGCCGGCAAACCAGAACCGACAAGGCCCGCTGCCCCGCCAGCCCTCCCGCCACAGTCCATCGCCAACCCGGCCGCACCGTATCGGCGTCTTGCTGCTCGCAGCCGGCCTGAGCGCCCTGCTCAGCGGCTGCAACCTCGAACTGCTCAATCCCAAGGGCAGCATCGGCGCGCAGGAGAAATCGCTGATCCTGATATCGCTGTTCGTGATGCTGATGGTGGTGATCCCGGTGATCTTCCTGACGCTGTGGTTTGCCTGGCGCTACCGCGAAAGCAACACGCGCGCGACCTACGCGCCCACATGGTCGCACTCGACCAGGATCGAGATCGTGGTGTGGGGCATCCCGTGCGTGATCGTGGCCTGCCTGGCCGTGCTGATCTGGGACTCGACCCACAAGCTCGACCCGTACCGGCCGCTGGAATCGGAGGTCAGGCCGCTGCAGGTCGACGTCATCGCGCTGAACTGGAAATGGCTGTTCGTCTATCCGGAGTACGGCGTCGCCTCGGTGAACCAGCTGGCCATCCCGGTCGGCACGCCGGTCAGCTTCCGGCTGACCTCGGAATCGATGATGAACGCGTTCTTCATCCCGCAGCTTGGCAGCATGGTCTACACCATGGCCGGCATGCAGACCCGCCTGCACCTGATCGCCGACACGCCGGGCATCTATCTCGGCCAGTCGGCGGCCTACAGCGGCGCGGGCTTCTCGGACATGCATTTCAAGACCCTGGCGAGCTCGCGCGAGGACTTCGATGCGTGGATCGGCAAGGCCCGCGCTTCGGGCCAGGCGCTCGATGCGAACACCTATCGCGCGCTGGAGCAGCCCAGCAGCAAGGACGCGGTCACGCTGTACGCATCGGTGACGCCGAAGCTGTTCGATCAGGTGGTCGACAAGTACATGCAGGCCTACGGCGCGGTGTGCCGCGCGGACACTCCTGAATCTCTGCAGGCCTTCCAGCGCGTCCCGTCGGCGCTCCCCGGCCGCATGGAGCAATGACATGCTAGGAAAACTGAACCTTGAGGCCATCCCCTACCACGAGCCGATCATCATGGGGACACTGGCCGTGGTGCTGGTGCTGGGCGCCGCGCTGCTCGGCGCCATCACCTACCACCGCAAGTGGAAATACCTGTGGACCGAGTGGATCTGCTCGGTCGACCACAAGAAGGTCGGGGTGATGTACATCATCCTGGCCCTGGTCATGCTGCTGCGCGGCTTTGCCGACGCGATCCTGATGCGCACGCAGCAGGCCATCGCCTACGGCGACGCGGCGGGCTACCTGCCGCCGCACCACTACGACCAGATCTTCACCGCCCACGGCGTGATCATGATCTTCTACGTCGCCACGCCGCTGGTGGTGGGGCTGATGAACGTGATCGTGCCACTGCAGATCGGCGCGCGCGACGTGGCCTTTCCGTTCGTCAACTCGCTCAGCTTCTGGCTGTCGGCGATGGGCGCGGTGCTGGTGATGCTGTCGATGTTCGTCGGCGACTTCGCCGCGACCGGCTGGGTGGCCTACCCGCCGCTGTCCGAGCTCGGCTACAGCCCGACCGTCGGCGTCGACTACTACATCTGGTCATTGCAGATATCCGGGCTCGGCACCACGCTGACCGGCATCAACTTCATCGTCACCATCCTGCGCATGCGCGCGCCGGGCCTGACGCTGATGAAGATGCCGGTGTTCACCTGGACCGCGCTGATCACCAACATCCTGATCGTCGCCATCTTCCCGGTGCTGACCGCCACGCTCGCCCTGCTCACCGCCGACCGCTACCTCGGCATGCATTTCTTCACCAACGAGCTGGGCGGCAACGCCATGATGTACGTGAACCTGATCTGGATCTGGGGCCACCCCGAGGTCTATGTGTTGATCCTGCCCGCGTTCGGCGCGTTCTCGGAAATCATCGCCACGTTCTCGCGCAAGCCGCTGTTCGGCTACAAGTCGATGGTCTATGCCACCTCGTCGATCGGCGTGCTGTCGTTCTGCGTCTGGCTGCACCACTTCTTCACCATGGGCTCGGGCGCCAACGTCAATGCCTTCTTCGGCATCATGACGTCGATCATCTCGATCCCCACCGGCGTGAAGCTGTTCAACTGGCTGTTCACCATGTACCGGGGCCGGATCCGCTTCCATACCTCGACCATGTGGACCATCGGCTTCATGGTGACGTTCGCGATCGGCGGCATGACCGGCGTGCTGCTGGCGGTGCCGGGCGCCGACTTCGTGCTGCACAACAGCCTGTTCCTGGTGGCCCACTTCCATAACGTGATCATCGGCGGCGTGCTGTTCGGCTGCCTGGCGGCGATCAGCTTCTGGTTCCCGAAGGTGTTCGGCTTCAAGCTCGACGAGTTCTGGGGCAAGGTGTCGTTCTGGTGCTGGCTGGCCGGCTTTTTCCTGGCCTTCATGCCGCTCTACGTGCTGGGCTTCAAGGGCATGACCCGCCGGATGAACCACTACGCCAACGTCGACTGGCATCCCTACCTGGTGGTGGCGATGATCGGCGCCTTCGTCATCGGCGCCGGCATCCTGGCGATGATGGTGCAGCTGGCCGTCAGCATCCGCGACCGCAAGCACAACCGCGACCTGACCGGCGACCCGTGGGACGGCCGCAGCCTGGAATGGTCGACCGCATCGCCGGCGCCGTTCTACAACTTCGCCAAGGTCCCGCACATCACCTCGCTGGAACAGCACTGGGATGACAAGGAGGCGGGACGAGCCTGGCGCCAGCCCGCCCAGTACGAGGACATCCACATGCCGCGCCCCACCGCGGCCGGCTTCCTGGTGTCGGTGTTCGGGCTGGTGTCCTGCTTCGCGCTGGTCTGGCACATGTGGCTGGCCGCCCTGGCCGGGCTGCTCGGCGCGATCGCGACCTTCGTGCTGCGCAGCTACGACCGCGATGTCGACTACTACGTCCCGGCCGCCGAAGTCGAGCGCATCGAGCGCGCCCGCTACGCCCAACTGCAGCAAGCTGCCTGAGCCATGAACCCGACGCTATCCCCAACCCTGCACCATCCGGGCAACCACGCCACGCACGCAACCACGCACGCCACCGACCACGGCCATCACGATGCCGCCGCCCATACCACGCTGGGCTTCTGGCTCTATCTGATGAGCGACTGCCTGATCTTCGCGGTGCTGTTCGCCACCTTCGGCGTGCTGTCGGGCAACACCGCGGGCGGGCCCGGCGGGCAGCAACTGTTCGAGCTGCCGTTCGTGTTCGCCGAGACCATGGTGCTGCTGCTCAGCAGCTACACCTTCGGCCTGGCCATGCTGCGCCAGGACGCCAATGCCGCGCCGCGCATGATCCGCTGGCTGGCGGCCACCTTCGTGCTGGGCGCCGTGTTCGTCGCCATGGAGGTCTACGAGTTTGCCCACCTGCTGCACCAGGGCGCCGGCCCGGGCGTCAGCGCCTACCTGTCGGCGTTCTTCACGCTGGTCGGCACCCACGGGCTGCACGTCACCGCGGGCCTGGGCTGGCTGGCGGTGATGATCCACCAGATCCGGCGCTTCGGCCTCGACGACATCGTGCGCCGCCGGCTGGCGTGCCTGAGCCTGTTCTGGCACTTCCTGGACCTGGTCTGGATCTGCGTCTTCACCTTCGTCTACCTGCGGGAGTTCGCATGAAGCCGTCCCACCTTCATTCCGTCCATCCGGACCAGCACGCCACCCACGGCAGCGTGCGCAGCTACACCATCGGCCTGCTGCTGTCGGTGGCGCTGACCGTGGCCTCGTTTGCCTCGGTGATGACCGGCGCGTTGCAAAGCCACGCCGCGATCGCGCTGGTGGTGGGCCTGTGCGTCGCGCAGCTGCTGGTGCAGCTGGTGTACTTCCTGCATTTGGGCACCGGTCCCGGGCAGCGCGGCAATACCGCCATCTTCGCCTGCACCGGCTTCCTGATCGTCATCGTCGTCGCCGGCTCGCTGTGGGTGATGCATAACGCCGACCTCAACATGATGCCGACCGGCATGTCGATCGAACGGGCACGGGCCAGGGACTAGCGCTGCAGCCGCGTTGGGAAATCCGCGTGGAGAAGACCATGCTTGCCATGCCCGATGTCGCCCGGCCGCTGTCCAGCCCCGAAGAACTATGGCGTGCCATCGCCGGGCTCTCGGCCGGGCAATTGCATACCATCATCGATAGCGCGCAGGCTACGGCGGAGCCGACGGAGGACCTCGATTCGTTCAGGCGCCGCATTGCCGGCGTGTTCGCCAATGTCGCCGGCTTCGCTCCGGCGCCGCCGCCGGAACCGATCGTGCGGGAGATGTGGGAGAAATACCGAGGCTGAACGGGAACCGCGCAGCCAGCCACTCTGGTTATACTTGGCCAAGTTTTGCTCGTGTTCGGTTTCCCCCCCCCGCAATTCCACCAAAGTTCTCCGGAGCCACGCCATGCGAACCGGGCATTGCGCCAGCCGATCACGGCATGCCTTGCCAGAGACGAGGTTGCGCAAACGCTACCGCGCGCTCCCGGCCCTTGCCGCGGCCTTCGCAACGGCCTGCGGGGCACAGGATTTCGATGCCATCGAACGGCCGTTGTGGGAAGCCGGGCTCGGAGTCGGCGGCATCACCCTGCCGCACTACCGAGGCTCGGATGCACGCGCCAACCTGCTATTCCCGGTGCCCTACTTCGTCTATCGCGGCGAGCATCTGCGCGCGGACCGC
Source organism: Cupriavidus taiwanensis (assembly GCF_900250075.1). Classification (NCBI taxonomy): domain Bacteria; kingdom Pseudomonadati; phylum Pseudomonadota; class Betaproteobacteria; order Burkholderiales; family Burkholderiaceae; genus Cupriavidus; species Cupriavidus taiwanensis. The sequence continues at coordinate 1,758,833 of NZ_LT977070.1, read as the reverse complement.
AACGGCGTGCGCGGCAAGCTGTTCGACAGCGACCGGATCGAGCTCAATGTCAGCCTCGGCCTCTCGCTACCGGTCAAGAGCAGCGAGGATGAAGTCCGCCGCGGCATGCCGGATCTCAAGACCGCAGTGGAAATCGGGCCCTCGCTGGCGGTGACGCTGTGGCGTTCCGCCGAGGACCGTACCAGGCTCGATCTGCGGCTTCCCATACGGCTGGCCATCACCGTCGAATCGTCGCCCAAGGCGATCGGCTGGATCTTCTCGCCCAACCTGAACCTCGACGTTGCCAACGTCGGCGGCCTGCCCGGCTGGAACCTGGGCCTGATGGCGGGGCCACTGTTCTCGACCGCGCGCTACAACCAGTATTTCTATTCCGTCGAAGAACAATTCGCGACCGCGGCACGTCCGGCCTACAGCGCGCAGGGCGGCTATTCCGGCAGCATGGCGCTGGCTTCGCTGTCCAAGCGCTTTCGCCATGTCTGGTTCGGCGCCTTCGTCCGCTACGACCGGCTCGACGGCGCCAGCTTCGAGAACAGCCCGCTGGTGCGCCGGAAAGACGCCCTGGCCGCCGGACTGGCACTAAGCTGGATCTTCGGTCAGTCGTCGACCTACGTACCAAGCCGGGAATAAGGCCGCGGCCGGCTCATGGCATATCGGCGCGAGACCGGCGCCGGGGCAGGCGCATGCGATATATTTCCGCATGCCGCCGTGGCCACATTTCCCGAACCCAACACAGAGAAAAACGAAAATGCCAATGACAAGGACGATCGTCAGCGCCGTTGCCCTGCTCTGCGCCGCCCCGGTGTTCTCGCAGCCGGCCGCGCCGGCCGCCGGGCTGTCGCCCACATTGACCCGCGTCGCCCAATCGGGCGTGCTGCGCGTCTGCACGCCGGGCGACTACAAGCCTTTCAGCTTCATGAAGTCGGAAGGCCAGTACGAAGGGCTCGACGTGGACCTGATGACGTCGCTGGCCGGCTCGCTCGGCGCCAAACCGCAATTCGTCAAGACCAGCTGGGCCACGCTGATGCCGGACTTCGTCGGCGGCAAGTGCGATATCGGCGCCGGCGGCATCTCGGTGTCGCTGGAACGCCAGAAGCAGGCCTATTTCAGTGCGCCCTACATGGTCAATGGCAAGACGCCGATCACGCGCTGCGAGAACGTGCAGCGCTTCCAGACCGTGGAGGCCATCAACCGGCCCGGCGTGCGCGTGATCGCCAATCCCGGCGGCAGCAACGAGCGCTTCGCCCGCACCCACCTGTCCCAGGCCAGGCTGACCATGCACAAGGACAACCTGACGATTTTCGACGAGGTGATCCAGGGCCGCGCCGACGTCTTCGTCACCGAGGCCGCCGAAGCCATCGTCCAGAGCAAGGCCCATCCCGAGCTGTGCGCGGTCAATCCCGACAAGCCGCTGCAGTACGCTGAGATGGGCTATCTGCTGCCGAATGGCGACGAGGTGTTCAAGCGGTACGTCGACCAGTGGCTGCACCTGGCCAGGGCCGGCGGGGAGTTCGATGCGCGCCGTGCGGTATGGCTGGGTAAGTAGCATGGCGCATGGCGCATGGCGCCCGGCCGCCCGACGCGAAACCGGCGGATCCTGGCCCCGTGACCCGGCAACCGGGCCGTGACCGGCCCGGGAGAACGACCGCGCTAATTCACCGGCGTAAAGACCGGCGCCCCCTGCTTCTTCAGCAGGAACACGACGAACTTCGCTGGCCTGGTCTTGCTGGCATTGCGGCCGACGGTGTGGAGGTCGTCCGGGCCTTCGTAGAAGGTTTCGCCCGCCTTCAGCGTAACTTCCTTGCCGCCCTTCACGCCCATCACGATGCTGCCTTCGAGCACATAGACGAACGCATGCGCGTCATGGCGATGCACCGGGTCGAAGCCGCCGGGCGGGTACTCCACCGTGATCATCTGGACTTCCTTGCCCGCATAGTCGGGCAGCACCTTGGTGGTCAGCGACTGGACCACCACTTCCAGCGGCGCGGCGCTGGCCAGCGGCGCCGACAGCAGCAGCACCAGGCTCGCCGCCATGGCAATCGACCGTTTCATGGCATTACTCCAGGTTGGCCTTGTCCAGCCCGAAGGCCTTGTCGGAGGAACCGGGAACCATGCGGAACGCTACGTTCAACCGGTTCCAGGTATTGATGGCGCCCACCAGGAAAGTGAGGTCGGACAGCTCCTTCTCGGAATACTGCGTGCGCACGCGCTCGTAGACATCGTCCGGCACCCCTTGCGCGGGCAGCTGGGTCAGGGCCTCGGTCCAGGCCAGCGCGGCGCGCTCGCGCGCCGAGAACAGCGTCGATTCACGCCAGATCGCCACGTGATGCAGCCGAAGCTCGCGCTCGCCGTGGATCTTGGCCATCTTGATGTGCATGTCGACACAGAACGCGCAGCCGTTGAGCTGCGACGCGCGAATCTCGACGAGCTCGCGAATGTGCTGCTCGATCGTCGTTTTAGAGAACAGGCTGTTGAGCTCCATGAGCTTCTTGGACAGCTCCGGAGACTGCTGGAAGTAGTTGAGGCGTTGCGTCATGATCGCTCCTGCTGAGATGGCGGGGATGCCTGGCGGCGCTGCGCCGGGTGGCAGGCAGGTACCGCTTGGAACGAAGCGTAGCCGTGGGCCGGACGCACCGGTAGTGCCGCAGCAGTACACGCACTGTTACCGCGCCGGCACCAATCGTCGGGCACGATGCGGCTGCGCCGGGCCTGCCGGCAACGTAACTACCGGACCGCGTTGGCTTCGCGCTCGAACTCGCGGATCACCGGGTTGCCCAGGATGGCGTCCCGGCCGGCTTCGATCAGGCGATCGACATCCTGCTCGGGCAACCGAAGCCGGGTCGGCAGCTCGTTCAGGCTTGCGGCACGCGCCTTGTCGAGGGAGTCGAATGCGATCCGCGTGACGAAGAATTCGACGTCGTCGCAACGCCAGCCTGGACGGCTTGCGGCGATGGCCTGCTGCCGTGCAAACGGCAGCGCGCAGCGATAGGCGACCAGGTCGTTGCGCCACTGGCGCGTCATGGGCACGAAGGCGTCATAGCTCATGCGCACGTTGGTGGCCATGGCGGCATCGATGGACGCGTTTGCCACTTCGATCCCCGACGGGCCAACCTGGCTTTGGTTCCAGTCGCCACGCGGACCCTGGCCGGCATCGACCACGACAAACAGCAGCCGGCGCACCTTGATGGCGTCGTTCTCGCTCATGGGCCCGTAGGCCGTGCCCAGCAGCAGGCGCGACTGGAAAATGGTGGCTAGCCCGTAGTTGTCCGTCACGCCGCCGTCGACCAGCTTGACGTACTTGCCTTTGGACAGATCCCGGTGGCCGCGCACGGCAACCGCCAACGCGCCAATCAGCAGCGATTGCCCCGGCGCCTCGGCGTGATCCAGGTTGGGCAGCGGCGCGCGGCAAGCCTCGGGATGCTTCTCCAGCACGATGGGCGCGAAGAACAGCGGCACCGCCATCGACGCCGCGACCGCCTCGGAGACGGGAAAGCTGGCGAGATCGCTGCACAGCGCATCGAAGGCGAGCTGGCTGAACGGAAATGCGACCCGATAATAGACGTTGGTGGCGTTGATCCACACCAGCGGCTTGCCGCGGCGGAACATGTCGGCGTAGGTGGCCCCCTTGAACACGTCCTCGTCCAGCCAGGTCCGGAGGTCTTCCCGATTATTGAGGCCCCCGCCAAAGAGCCGCGCAATATTGAAGGGGTTAAGGAGGCTGAAGCGCAGCCGCGCCTCGCCGTCCTTCAGCAGCACCGACCGGAACGTTGCCAGGCTGTCCTTGCCGTGCAGGCCGTAGTAGGCGGCGGTGAGCGAGCCTCCGGACACGCTGCTGATGAAGGCCACGTCGTCGAGCAAGGACGCGCCGCCGGAACCCCGCATGGCGTCAAGCCCCTGCAGCGCGCCGAAGGCGAACGCCGCGGCGCGCGTGCCGCCGCCGGAGAACGCCATGGCGACGGTAGTCGGCCCGGCGACATCGACGGGTTCACGCAGCGGTACGGTGGCGCTGGCGGCCGTCGCCTGGGGCAGATTGCGGGGGACATTGTGAGACAGCGAGCCGCAGGCGCCGACTCCCGCAAGCAGGAGCACCATCAGGGCGCGGCCCGCCTTGCCGCAGGTGCCACGCCTGCTTCGTGGCCGGCCCGGTGGCCCGGGCAGGCAGTTGTTCCGGCGGAGAGAGGGATCGTGACAAGACATGCTTGGCGTGGCGCAGGCTGCTGGATGGGATGGTCGAGATGCGTTGCCGCAAGCATCCGGTGGCGGATGCCTCAGCATGATATGGCATCACGTCGGCCACGGCACGTACCTCGCCACCGAGGGGATCGCCGTCACGATCGCTGACCCGAAGACCTCGGGGCGGCAGCGGAACCCATCGCCCGCTATGCGTTTTGCAGATACCAGATGTCGGAATTCTTCAATTTACTGCGTGGCGACCGCTTCATACACTGCTCCGAACAAAAAGAAGCATCCGGAGACAGACATCGTGAATCCCACCGCACGCGCCAGCCCGCGCCAGGCCGCGGCCGGTTGCCCGAAGCCGCACCTTTGCCCGATACTCCCTTGCAGCGCACCCGCCCCGGCAACGCTACCGCGGCGGCCAGGCCGTACGGCCCAACACCCCCCGAGCACTGAAGCATGAGCACCGAAAATCCACTGCAGTTCGTTCTGGAGCCCCATCCCGGCCCCACCCCCGCCGAGCAGATCGCTGCCAGGCTGGAGAGCCCCGTCTTCGGTCGCGTGTTCACCGACCACATGGTCACGATCCGTTGGACCGACGGTCGTGGCTGGCATGACGCCAGGGTGGAAGCACGCCGGCCTTTCCAGATCGACCCCGCCTGCGCAGTGCTGCACTATGCGCAGGAGATCTTCGAAGGCATGAAGGCATACCGTGGCGAGGGCGGCAGGATTTCGCTGTTCCGGCCGCAGGAAAACGCCAGGCGTTTTCGTGCCTCCGCCGCCCGCATGTCGATGGCGGAACTGCCCGAAGCCACCTTCCTGCAAGCCGTGGAAGCGCTCGTCGATATTGACCGTGCCTGGATTCCCGGCAGCGAGGGCAGCCTGTACCTGCGCCCGTTCATGTTCGCCTCGGAGAGTTTTCTCGGAGTGCGCTCCTCGGCCGAATACATATTTTGCGTGATCGCATGTCCGGTCGGCCCCTATTTCAAGCCGGGCAAGTCCGCCGTGACCGTCTGGGTGTCGGATCAATACACCCGCGCGGCTTCCGGCGGCACCGGCGCCGCCAAGTGCGGCGGCAATTACGCGGCCAGCCTGATTGCGCAGACCGAGGCCGCGGCCAAGGGCTGCGACCAGGTGGTGTTCCTGGACGCGGCCGAGCACCGCTGGATCGAGGAGCTCGGCGGCATGAACGTGTTTTTCGTGATGGATGACGGCTCGCTGCGCACGCCGCCCCTGAAAGGGACCATCCTGCCGGGCATTACCCGCGCTTCGATCATCGAACTGGCGCGGCACGAGGGCATTCCGGTCGACGAAACGCCCTACGACTTCGAGTCGTGGCGCGCCGATGCAGCCAGTGGTCGGGTCAGGGAAACCTTCGCCTGCGGCACCGCCGCGGTCGTCACCGCGATCGGGCAGGTGCGCCACGCCGGCGGCGAATTCACCATCGGCAACGGCGGCGAAGGCGAAGTCACGCAACGGCTCCGTACCTTGCTGACCGGCATCCAGCGCGGCAGTATCGCCGACCCGTTCGGATGGGTGCACCACGTCGACTGAGACCGGCGTGATTGACCTCGGCGGCGAGCAAGGCATCGCAGGGCAACGCTCGCCGCGTTGATTTGGCTTGACATCTGTCCCCGCCGCCTCTGCGGTCTGGGCAATTCCAAAAAAATTACCGGGACCGGCGCGCGACCTGCATGCCGGCAAGCGTTGTCGTCTACCCGTCGGCACGCTGCCCGGATGCCACCGCACCGCATGCCGCGTCGCCATCTCCGGCGCGGATCCGTGCGCGCGCGCGGCACAACCCATGCAGGAGATCCCTATATGAGCTTGTTCCGAACCAAGAACATCGACGCCATGCTGGCGCAGACGCACGCTGCCACCCTGAGGAAGGTGCTGGGTCCGGTCGACCTGGTGCTGATGGGCATCGGCGCCATCATCGGCACCGGCATCTTCGTGCTGACCGGCACCGGCGCGCTGACCGCGGGGCCGGCGCTGACGGTGTCTTTCGTGATCGCGGCGCTGGCGTGCGGCTTTGCCGCGCTGTGCTACGCGGAGTTT